>CAJMQA010000117.1 GCA_905215395.1 uncultured bacterium
CCTGAGCCATATACCGAAGAAGGGTCTGGTTAGCATATTTGCGCGCACCACTGGAAACCTGAAGAATTACCGGTGATTTACACTCTACAGCTGCAGAAACAATAGCCTGCAACTGTTCCATGTTGTTGAAGTTAAAAGCAGCAATAGCATATTTCCCTGCCATTGCCTTTTTAAACATTTCTCTGGAATTAACCAGTCCTAGATCTTTGTAGTTAACCATAGCATGTGTATTAAATAGTATTTTTCTTCAAAAGTAAATAATTTCGAAGAAAGAAGCCAATAAATCACCTGAAAAAGCTACTCACTCGTTTTCGGAACCGGATGCAATCGATTACCATTGAATTTCCGCCAAACCGTTTTCTCTCAGGTACTGATTGGTACGGCTGAACTGGTGATTCCCGAACCATCCGCCCCGGTTGGCAGAAAGCGGGGAAGGGTGAACACACTTCAATACCAAGTGCTTACTGGTATCGATAAATGCCCCTTTGCGCTGAGCATAAGAACCCCATAACAGAAATACAAGATGTTCTTTTTTTTCTGCAATACGGCGGATAACAGCATCGGTAAAAGTTTCCCAACCTTTATTCTGGTGCGATCCGGCCTGATGTGCCCGGACAGTGAGGGTTGCATTGAGGAGAAGTACTCCTTGATCTGACCAGCGTTCCAGATTTCCGGAGACCGGTACAGATACCCCCAAATCATCGTGTATTTCCTTAAAAATATTCTGCAGGGACGGCGGTTGCTCAATACCCTCAGGAACAGAAAAACAAAGTCCATGTGCCTGTCCCGGCCCATGGTAGGGATCCTGCCCCAGAATAACTACTTTCGTATTATCAACAGTACAATGATTAAAGGCATTGAATATCAATTTCCCGGGAGGAAAAATCCGATTGTGAGCATATTCCTCTTTGACAAAATGAATCAAATCCGAAAAATAAGGTTTTTCAAATTCCTCCTGCAAAAGTTCTTTCCAGGAAGATTCGATTTTAACATCCACCATAATGAGAATAAAGTTCGTTATTTATTCATATATTCTAATCTCGAACATCTTAGGCCAACGCTTTCCAGTCACATAATAAGTTCCTTTTTCAGGATTCCAGGCAATCCCATTCAACACATCATCCTTATCGTCAGTCATTGCTTTGTCGGCGGGAGACAACAGTCCGGTCATATCCAACTCCCCCTTCACAGCCCCGGTTTCCGGATCTATTGCAACAATCCGGTCAGTCAGCCACACATTAGCCCATACCAGTCCGTTAACATATTCCAGCTCATTCAACTGCTCCACGGGACCATTACTATCGTATACTTCCACCTCTTTCAATATACTAAAAGTCGAAGGCGCGACATGATATAGTTTATTACTTCCATCGCTCATGATGAGATGATTCCCGACAGTTGTAATTCCCCAACCTTCCGAATTATATTGAAAAGTCGATTCCAGGGTAAAAGTTTTCAGATCATAGATAAAGCCTTTGCGCGAACGCCATGTGATCTGATAAATCTTATCTCCGAAAATCGTTATCCCTTCGCCGAATAAATTACTGTCAATATTCAAAACAGAAAGGACCTTTCCATTCTTCATATCCGTTTTCCGGATCGAAGACTCCCCGTACTGCCCGGTACCCTCATACATATATCCATCGTGATATAATAAACCTTGGGTATAAGCTTTGGGATCATGGGGATATACTTTTACAACATCATATTTATACTTCACCGGAGACTGGTCGGGCTTTACTTTGACCATCACCGAAGCCACACCTCTTTTATTATCCGGATGCCAGGTCATCACTTTCACTGTCATATTTCCGGTCTTTATTTCCGGTACAGGATAAGTGAAGGAACAGACACCTTTCCCGGTCACCGCCACTTGTTTTCCATTGATATAAATAGCGGCAGAGTCAACAGGAAAACGATCCTTACTTTCAAAATCAATGACTAATTCATCATGATAACTATACAACTTATTTTTTACAGGTGAAACCAATTTAATACTATTGACATATTTCACTTCATCCTTTTTAGCTGCAGTAATATTCACCTCAGCCTCAGCCTTTTTCCGGGCTGATTTTCCTCCACAGGAACACAAAAGTGCAAGACAAATGAAATAATAAATATAAGGCATACTTCAAAGATTAAATTTCACCTTTCAATTTTCCAATTCCCATTCATATCCGTCTTTGGTATCCTTGATTAAAACTCCTGCAGATTTCAGTTCATCACGGATTTTATCAGAGGTTGCCCAATCTTTCTTCTGCTTGGCTTCCGTCCGGATCGACATCACCATATCGAGCACTTTTCCCAATACCTCATGATCTTGGCCGACAGATTCAGTTTCAATCCGGAGTCCCAGTATATCAAACGTAAAATCACGATATAATTTTTTCAGTCTGACCAGGTTAGCCGTATCGATTTTTTCGTTTCCGGCCACCAAAGAGTTGATCATCCGCACTCCGTCGAACAGGTGGGCAATCAATACCGGCGTATTGAGATCGTCATTGACAGCCTCATTGCATTTGTTCTCCAACTCCTCTATATTGACAGTACTTTCTGCAGACACCCTGATCTTTTCCAAAGCATTCACAGCGGCTATCAGACGTTCATATCCTTTTTGTGCAGCCTTCAAAGCTTCATTGGAAAAATCCAAAGGACTACGGTAATGTGCCTGTAAAATGAAAAAACGGACAGTCATAGGCGAATAGGCTTGCTCCAATACATCATTCTCACCGGAGAACAGCTGATCCAGAGTAATGAAATTTCCCAGTGATTTACCCATCTTCTGACCATTGATAGTGATCATATTATTGTGCATCCAATATTTTACTGCCTCATGCCCATAAGCAGCAGTGCTCTGTGCAATCTCACACTCGTGATGAGGGAATTGCAGGTCAAGTCCTCCTCCATGTATATCGAACCGGTCGCCCAGATATTTTTGGCTCATACAGGAACATTCCAGATGCCAACCCGGGAAGCCGTTACTCCAGGGAGACGGCCAGCGCATAATATGTTCGGGCGTCGCTTTTTTCCACAATGCAAAATCAGCCGGATTACGTTTTTCATTCTGACCGTCGAGCTGACGGGTATTGGCTATCAATTCTTCTACCCGCCGGCCGGAAAGCTTTCCATAGTCATATTTCTTATTGTAAGCCTCTACATCAAAATAAATATTTCCCTCGCTTTCATAAGCAAAACCATTCTCCAGGATTTTCTTCACCAGCTCCTCCTGTTCAATGATATGACCAGAAGCGTGAGGTTCGATGCTAGGCGGCAATGTATTCAACTGCTCCATATTTTTATGGTAGCGGTTGGTATAAAACTGCACAATTTCCATCGGTTCCAGACGGTCAAGCTTTGCTTTTTTCTCGATTTTATCCTCTCCGTCATCACTGTCATTGGTCAGGTGACCTACATCCGTTATATTACGAACATAACGTACTTTATAACCCAGATATTTCAGATAGCGGAATAACAAGTCAAAAGTGATAGCCGGACGTGCATGCCCCAAGTGAGCATCCCCATATACAGTCGGACCACAAACATACAACCCAACAAAAGGTGGATTTAGCGGTTCAAACACCTCTTTTTTTCTGGACAAAGTGTTATATATAGTCAGTTTATTTTCCATTTTACAAGATATATTTATGAATACGGAAACAAAAATAATAAATTAAGTCTATTAATCCGGCAATTTTTCTGTAGAATATATCACATTTGCTTCAGAATAATCCCCCAAAAATGAACCGTATGTATTATATAGTTTTTTACTGTTACCCTGAGTAGCAATGTAATTACCATTTGCCAGACCTTCTATTTTCTCAAAATTACATGGTAAAATAGTAGAACCATAACAGTTATATATACCATACTTTTGATGATTACGAACGAAATATACATTATTTATATTTTTAACTTCATCAAATCTGGCAGGAATAATAACAGAACCATAACGGTTATAAACACCTTTCTTATTTTCCCTGGTTACATAATAAACCTCTCCTTCCCGGAAAATCTCATCAAACTGACAAGCGATAATAGTACTACCATATTGATTCATGAGTCCTTTCAATTTTCCTTTCTCCACCCAATAACTATTCCCTACTTTGTGGATTCTGGTATAATGTACAGGTACAATAACAGAACCATAGCGGTTGTATATTCCCTGATACGTATCCCGTGTTACATAATAAACTCCGTCGTAGAATTCGATCCGGTCGAACTGACAAGGCAAAATGGTACTGCCATACCGGTTATAAACCCCATGTTTATTGTCCGACATTACCCAGATATTACCATCTTTGATTTCGATTTTTTCAAAACGACAGGGAACGATCTGGGCCCCCCAATGATTCAGAAATCCTTTTTTACCATCACAACCAATTAATAAATACTGATCGTCGAACTCTTCCATCCTGTCATACTGACAAGGAATGGAGGTATGGAAAGAAACGTATCCTTTTTTAACCTCTATGATCTTATAACTATTCCTCTGTAAAAACCGATTCCTGTCTTTTGAATAAAAATAGCTGACTATCCCGTATTTATTACCCTTCCTGACTTTGAAGAAAGAGTTGTATTGTGGTATAATTTCATCGTACTCATAAGGAATAGCTAATTGTTTTCCGAACAATATTCCGAATTTTCCATTTTGCTCTACAATCTGACATTCTTCAAACCGATTGTTGGGTTGCTGACCAAAACAGTTACCCAGATACAACACAAATAATATAACACAAATTAATTTCATTGCTATTTTCTTTTTTATCTTTCAATGTTAAAAAAAGATATTGTAAAAAACAAGGAAAATTCTGCATTAAAACAGAAGTGGCTATATACAATTTTACGGTATAACAAAATTACCCGATCAGGAACTCGAATAAATTCGGATTATCGTTCAGGTATTCATAAATGATCCCCTGTTGTTGCATACGTCCGATCAATCCGTTAAAATCTTCCGGATGCTGTATCTCTATACCGATCAGGGCAGGACCTTTTTCCCGGTTGGTTTTCTTTTTATACTCAAAATAAGTGATATCGTCATAAGGGCCCAGTACACGGCTGACAAAATTCTGCAAAGCTCCGGCTCTCTGAGGGAAGCGAACGACAAAATAATGTTTCAATCCTTCGTATAACAACGAACGCTCCTTAATATCCTCCATGCGGGTAATATCGTTATTACTACCACTGACGACACAGACGACATTTTTACCTTTGATCTCCTCCTTATAGTTGTCCAGAGCACTCAGACTCAAAGCTCCGGCGGGTTCCACCACTATGGCGTCAAAATTATACAGATTGAGGATGGTGGTACAAATTTTCCCTTCGGGAACCACCACAATATCATCCAACACCTGATGGCATATGTCAAAAGTCAGTTCTCCAACCCTTTGCACAGCAGCTCCGTCGACAAACTTATCTACCTCAGCCAGTTCTGTGACTCCGCCACATTCAAATGACTTTCTCATGCCGGCAGCTCCTGCAGGTTCCACACCTATAATTTTCGTCTTCGGACTCATTTGTTTATAAAAGCTCCCGACACCTGCCGCCAATCCACCTCCGCCAATAGGAATAAAAATATAATCGATTTTCATCCGGGCTCCCTGCATTACTTCCAAACCCACCGTCGCCTGCCCTTCAATGACTTTCGGATCATTGAAGGGAGGGATAAAAACCATATTATTCCTCTGACACTCTTCCATAGCAGCAGTATTAGCCTGATCAAACGTATCTCCGGTCAGCACCACTTCAATGGTCTTCCCTCCGAACATTTTCACCTGATTAATTTTTTGTCTGGGGGTAGTCACCGGCATAAAAATCTTACCGGAGATATTGAGTTTGCTACACGAAAAAGCTACCCCCTGGGCATGGTTACCAGCACTGGCACACACAATCCCCCTCCGAATTTCTTCAGGACTGAGGGATTTAATTTTATTGTACGCACCCCGGATTTTATAAGAACGGACTATCTGCAGGTCCTCCCGTTTTAGTAAAACATTCGCTCCATACTTGTCCGACAAATTCCGGTTTTTTATCAACGGAGTCGGCACTAGAATATCGTTCAGCGTATGCTCTGCTGCCATAATATCCTTTAAAGAAGGAAAATAAGATTCACCCATTTCAACCTATATTTTTAGCTATAAAATTCCCGACCTCCGTTGTCGTATAAGTTTTCTCCCCTTTTGTTATATCCTCTGTAACGACTCCGGCTTCCAGAGAACGGAGAACAGCCTGGCGAATAGAAGCTCCCTCAGCTTTCAAATCAAAAGCAGATTCAAACATCATAGCCGCCGACAAAATGGCAGCCACCGGATTGGCAATGTCTTTACCGGCAGCCTGAGGATAAGACCCATGGACAGGTTCGAAAAGAGAGGTGTGAACTCCGATAGAAGCTGAAGGCAATAAACCCAGAGAGCCACTGATCACACTGGCTTCATCAGTCAGAATATCTCCGAACATATTTTCTGTGACAATGACATCAAAATATTTGGGTTGCTGAATCAGTTTCATGGCAGCATTATCCACAAACATATATTCCACATCCACCTGAGGCCAGGCTGGAGCCATTTCCTGCACCGTTTCCCGCCATAGTCGTGACGTCGCCAGTACATTCGCTTTATCCACAACAGTGAGTTTATTCCGTCTTCCGGCTGCACATTCAAAAGCCAGTTTGCAAATGCAGGTAATCTCAGCTTTTGTATAGACACAACTGTCGAAAGCTGTCTGTCCATCTTCAGAACGTCCTTGAGGCCGGCCGAAATAAATACCACCAGTCAATTCCCGGACACAGATAAAGTTTGCACCTTCAACCAATTCCTGACGGAGAGGTGAACGATAAGCCAAAGATTTGAATGTATTTACCGGGCGAAGATTGGCATACAATCCCAATTTCTTACGCATTTCCAGCAAGCCTTGCTCAGGACGGAGCTTTGCTTTGGGATCGTTATCAAAGCGGGGATCTCCGATGGCACCGAACAATACGGCTGCCGATTCCATACAAATCCGGTGTGTCTCTTTAGGGTAAGGATCACCTGTTTTATCGATAGCGGCAGCGCCGACCAGTCCATATCGCAATTCCACTTCATGCCCGTATTTTTTACAAACGGCACGAACCACTTTTACAGCTTGAGCTATAACCTCAGGCCCTATACCGTCTCCCGGTAATACTGCTATTTTCAAATACATACTCTATTTTTTTCAAATGATTCGATCTCAGGATAAATGCTGATCAAATAATCAACATCATCATAACCTCTCAATAAACATTCTTTCTTATATGGACTAATCTCAAAGGTTTCTCCCTCATCCAGAACCGGAATAAATACGGTTTGAGTATTGAGGTCAATTTGAATTAGCGTTTCCGGGTCACACAGAAGTCTAGCCAATAATTTTCTCAGAAACTTTTCCGGCACCTGCACAGGCAATAATCCATTGTTCAAGGCATTGTTGCGGAAAATATCTGCAAAAAAACTGGATATAACAACCCTGAATCCTGCCCCATAAATAGCCCAGGCAGCATGCTCACGACTTGAACCGCAGCCAAAATTTTTTCCAGTCACCAATATCCGCCCCTTATAAACGGAGGAATTGAGTACAAAACTGGCTTTCGGATTCCCCTGGGCATCATAACGCCAATCGTAAAACAATTGCTGCCCGAAACCTTCACGGGTAGTTGCTTTCAGGAAGCGGGCCGGAATAATCTGATCCGTATCCACATTTTCTATCGGTAAAGGAATTGCCGTAGAGGTTAAAGTTGTAAATTTTTCAAGCATGATTTCAATTTTTCAATGGTACAGTAATTACACCGGTAACAGCACAAGCGGCTGCCACCAAGGGACCGGCAAGCAAAGTCCGGGCTCCGGGTCCTTGCCGGCCTTCAAAATTCCGATTGGAAGTTGCCACACAATATTTTCCGGCGGGAATTTTATCATCATTCATAGCCAGGCAAGCCGAACATCCCGGTTGGCGAAGCTCAAATCCGGCAGCTTCCAAAATGTCCCGAAGCCCTTCTTCTATCGCCTGTTTCTCTACTTGTTTGCTTCCCGGTACAATCCAGACCGTCACTCCCGGAGCTTTTCGTTTTCCTTTAACAAAATGGGTAAAGGCTCTCAGGTCTTCGATCCTCCCGTTTGTACAACTTCCAACAAAAACATAATCTACAGCTTTTCCGGTCAAAACCTCTCCAGGTTTAAAATCCATATATTCCAAAGCTTGCAAGAAAGAGGTACATGAATTATCAGCCACAGAATCTAACTCCGGAATACGACCCCGGACCGGCATTCCCATACCCGGATTCGTTCCGTAAGTTATCATAGGTTCTATATCAGCGGCGTCAAAGGTCACTTCTTTATCAAATACAGCATCCGGCTCACTATACAATTGGCTCCAGCCCTGCATAGCCTTTTCCCAATGTGCACCTTTCGGTGCATATTCCCTGCCTTTCAGATAAGCAAAAGTAGTTTCGTCCGGAGCAATCATACCTCCACGTGCCCCCATTTCAATACTCATATTGCAAATGGTCATCCGGGATTCCATGGACAGAGAACGGATCACAGAACCGGCAAATTCGATAAAGTGTCCGGTTCCCCCATCTGTTCCTAACTTTGAAATAATATAGAGAATCACATCTTTGGAACACACTCCCGGCCTCAATTTTCCTTCGACATTGATGCGCATGGTTTTGGGTTTGGTTTGCAGCACACATTGGGAGGCTAATACCATTTCCACTTCACTGGTTCCGATCCCGAATGCAACGCACCCCATAGCTCCATGTGTAGAAGTATGACTATCTCCACATACAATGGTCATTCCCGGTTGTGTCAATCCTGTCTCCGGCCCCACAACATGAACAATCCCATTTTTCGGAGTGCCGACATTAAAAATAGCAATCCCGTTTTCTGCACAGTTTCTTTCCAGTTCAGATAATTGCTGTGCTGATAAAGCATCCTCTACCGGAAGATGCTGATTACGGGTCGGAATATTATGGTCAGGGCTTGCAGTAACCTGAGCAGGGCGGAACACCCGGACTCCCCGCTTACGTAATCCACTGAAAGCCTGCGGACTGGTTACCTCATGGATATATTGCCGGTCAATGTACAGGACACATGCCCCGCCTGCTACCATGTTTACAATATGTGTATCCCAGATTTTATCGAATAAAGTCTTCATAATTTTAACTGATCTTAGCTATTGCATCAATGAACGATTCTACAGAGGCGGTGACAATATCGGTATTTGCCCCGAAACCATGGTATATTTTCCCTTTGTGGGAAACGGAAATGTGTACTTTTCCCAGATCGTCGCTTCCCCGGGTAATAGCTTGTACCAAATATTCCTCCACATGCACTCTCCGTTTAGTAATATTTTTTACCGCTGTAATGGCTGCATCCACAGGTCCGTTTCCACTAGCCGTCTCAGTAAATACATCCCCGCCAAAACTGATCTGTACCGTAGCTGCCGGGATAGTGGAGACACCACAGATCACTTGCAGGGATTCCAGTTTCATATCCCTCCGTTTCCTAGAAACTTCACTTCCTGCCAATACTTCCAGATCACGTGTTGTAATGTCTTTTTTCTTGTCTGCTAGTTCCAGAAAACGCTGATAAACAGAAGATAATTCCTCATGATCCGGAGTATAACCCATCTCTTTCAAATGATGTTTCAAAGCAGCCCGTCCACTCCGGGCCGTCAGGATAATGCTCGACTGGTCAACCCCTACTTCTTCCGGATCGATAATCTCGTATGTCTCCCTGCTTTTCAGCACTCCATCCTGATGAATACCGGATGAATGGGCAAAAGCATTCCTGCCGACGATGGCCTTATTAGGTTGTACCGGCACACGCATCAGACTGGATACCAACTGACTGGA
>CAJMQA010000118.1 GCA_905215395.1 uncultured bacterium
ATACCTATCATGGTCCTTATTCTTCACTCAACAAAAGGTATTACCAGAATGAAGTATTGACTCTGTTGTATGAGAATGAAGCAGGTAATATCAGCGATGACGAGCTGAACAGGCAATTAAATATTTACCGGAACAGGAATAATTACAATGAATTGAAAGATAATTTCCTCCGGACAGCTATTACTCATCAGCATAACCTGGCTTTGCGCGGTAGCTCTGATAAATACCAGTACTCTGCCAGTGTCAATTATATGCAGAATATCCTGCAAACCAAGGGACAGGATAATGACCGTATCGGTTTTAACCTGAGAAGTTCTTATAATTTTTTTGAATGGCTGAGAGCTGATCTGGGAGTTGTGGGAAGTTATACGAAATCTGATTATGATAATGGTTTCACCCCTTCTACCTATCTGACAGGCGGACGTGCTTCTTATCAGACTTTATTCGATGAAGAGGGAAATCCACTGAATTGGTATCAGACAAAATCCCAGTCTGAAATAGACCGTCTGTTGAGTATAGGCTTGAATGATGAGTCTTTTTATCCTTTGGAGGAAATGCACCGGAAAAGTTATTTTGCAAAGAGCAATTACTCTAATGTGAATGTAGCTTTGAATGTGAAATTAATTCAGGGATTGGATGTGGATTTAAGGTATCAGCTGGAAAAAACGAACTCTTTGACCCAGAATTACTATGCCCCCCAATCATATACCCTCCGGAATCAGATTAACAATTCCTCCATACTGAATACAGACGGGACGATCAAGCATCTGATTCCGGAAGGAGGATATATCAACGAGACACGGAGTGATAAGAATTCGTATACTTTGCGTGCCCAGATTAATTTTAACCGGGCATTCGATGAGAAACATGAGGTCAGTGCCATTGTCGGCGGTGAACGCCGTGCTGTGCATAGTACCAGTACCTATGTCGAAAAATATGGGTATGACAAAGTCAGTCTGGCTCATAAATTTCTGGATGAAGCGCTGTTGAACCAAACACAAAATGGTACGGAAGCCCTGAATAATTC
This sequence comes from uncultured bacterium, assembly GCA_905215395.1. Classification (GTDB taxonomy): domain Bacteria; phylum Bacteroidota; class Bacteroidia; order Bacteroidales; family Marinifilaceae; genus Odoribacter. Next base: position 1,028 of record CAJMQA010000118.1, read on the forward strand.
TTATACCCATGTCCCGAATGGTTATCCGGATACTTTCGGGGATAAGGAGGATCGTTATGTTTCATTTTACGGGAATGCTTCCTATACCTTTGATCGTCGCTATGCCATCACGGGAAGTATTCGTATGGATCAGTCGAATTTGTTTGGCACGAATCCGAAATACCAGTATAAACCTTTGTGGTCTGTCGGAGTCAGCTGGCATATAGCTCAGGAAAAATTTATGAAAGATATGGATTGGCTTAATCAGCTTTCTATCCGTTTGACTAAAGGTATTAACGGTAATATTGCTAAGCAAAGTGGTCCTTATATGATCGTTTATTCGGCGGGTATCAATTCCTGGACCGGAGAGTATTCAAGTTCTGTGTCCAGCCCTCCAAATTCCGGTTTGCGTTGGGAAAGAACCAATCAGACAAACGTGGGCATTGACTTTAATTTCTTCGGAAACCGTCTGGGCGGATCATTTGATTACTATGCAAAAAATACATCGGATTTATTAGGGGCAATTGCTGTGGATCCGACTTCCGGTTGGGGGTCTTTAACTATGAATTATGCTAAAATGTACAATCACGGTTATGAGATTACATTGAATAGTGTGAACTTTCAGACTAGGGATTTCCGTTGGACTACGACGATAAATTTCAGTTATAATAAAAACCGGATTACCGAACTGGAGAATAGTTCTAAATCTGTATCCAGTTACCTGAGCAATGTGAATACTCGCAAAGGAATGGCTATGGGAACTTTGTTCAGTGTCCGTTGGGCCGGATTGGATGAAGAGGGAAATCCTCAGGCTTATAAAAAAGACGGGACGATTGTGAAATCGCTTGCTGATCTGTCGGTGGAGGATCTGGTGCGTTCAGGTACAAGTATACCCCCTTATTCGGGCTCTATGTCGAATATGCTGTCCTATAAAGGTTTCGATCTTTCCTTTATGTTTATGTATTACGGCGGACATGTGATGAGAGATGTGATGCCTAAATATTTTACGGCTACGACAGGTACAGTGAATGTCGACAGGAGCATCAGAAATTACTGGAAATCTCCGGAAGATTCCAGAGATCCGAATAAGGCTCCGGCTTTTATGAGAAATGCCAGTACAAATTATACTAATCTGTGGTATGCTGCTGATAAACATATCAAAAAAGCGAATTATATCAAACTGAGAGAGATTACCTTGTCATATAACCTGCCGGAAAGTTTACTGAAAAAAGCATTTATTTCCGGTATGAGTATAAATGCTCAGATCCAGAATATCTGGTGGTGGGGATCTCAAAAGAGACGTTTGAATCCGGAATCCTGGAATGGAACTGTGTTGACAAATATCTCGAGAAGCGCACTTGATCCGACCGTTTATACATTAGGTTTGTCTTTAAAATTCTAAAAGAAAATGATTATGAAAAAGATATTTTTATGGATAGTATTGGGAATGTTCCTTTGTCAGGGCTGTGACAGTTTTCTGGACATACAGCCGAAAGGATATACCATTCCTTCCAAATACGATGATTACCGTCAGTTGATGAATTATGCGCAAATGGCGAAGGCCTTGGATCATTATCCGGTGTATATTACCGATGATGCCCAGCTGGGAAGCGGGGATGAAGAAGTAAACTTTACCTCTATGAGTGACCAGATAAAGAATCTCTATTCTTTTGAACATGGAGCTGTTTTTAATGACGGGCAGGCTGATGCGATCTGGAATTATGCCTATAACCGTATTTATGTTTGCAATACGGTCATCAATAATGTGATGAATGTCAGCGATGCCTCCGAAACCGATAAGTTGAATCTGAAGTCGGAAGCTATGGTAGCCCGGGCTTTTGAATATCTCTGTATGATCGGATGTTATGCTCCGGCTTATGATGCAGCTACGGCTTCTACCGATTACGGTTTACCTCTGATTTCCAGTGAGGATGTTGCTGATTTAAACTATTCCCGGAGTAGTGTTGAAGCTGTATATACAGCTATTAAGAAGGATCTGGACGATGCCTTGCCTTACTTGCTGGATAAAACTCCGAACTCTTTCCGTCCGGCAAAAAATGTGGCTTATGGTTTTCTGGCCCGTATGTATCTGATGCGGGGAGAATATAGCAAGGCTTTACAAAATGCGAAGTCTGCACTGGCACTTAGCGAAGAGCTGGTAGACCTGACACAGTATACTGCCAAACCGAATGCCTATATCGGTCGTATTGTCCGGAAAGATAATGCTGCCAGTCCTTATCCTGAAGGTATGGATAATCCGGAAAATATCTATGTACGCTACCCGCCATCCGTATTTGGTTTACAGATGGCTGTATATGCCAGCAATGATTTGCTGGATGTCTATAAAAAAGATCTGGCTCCGGGAGCTGTAGATAAACGCCGGGAATTATGGTATGTAGATGATGAATATGATGGAACAGAGTTTCGTGGATATACGATATTTATGCCATATATCCGGGCAAATCTGGCTTTGAATAATATGGAAGTGATTCTGACTGCTGCCGAGTGTTACGCCCGTGAAGGAGGAGCAGATAACCTGAAGGAAGCAGCCCGTCTTTACAATCATCTGCGGGATAACCGGATTGAGAACAATGTGCATGTGACTTTTGCCAATGCTGATGAAGCTTTGGTTAAAGTGCTGGAGGAGCGTCGCCGGGAATTTGCCTTTTTGGGAATCTACCGTTTCATGGATCTGAAGCGTTTGAATAAGGAGCCCCGATTTGCCAAAACTATTACTCATACAGCGGACGGACAAACCTGGACTTTGCCGCCTAACGACAATCGTTATATCATTCCAATTCCGCCGGTTGTAAAAGGATTCCGTCCTGATCTGCCGGATTACGAAAGATAAAGCTGTGGATATGAAAATAATATTATTAATTCTATTTGTCCTGGCTGGTTTTGTCAGCCAGGCACAGATCTCTGTTCATTTGAAAGGAAAATTGGTGGATATGGGAACAGAGTTTGTGAATTTGTCTTACGACGGAGCAACCAGCCTCATAGGTAACGAGGGGAGTTTTATGATCCGGACAGACCGGGAAGGGAATTTCGATACCGTATTGTCTGTTACGAAACCTGCATTTTACAGGATCAGTCGGAATACACTTTATCTGACTCCCGGTGATGATATGGAAGTGTATATTACCTCCTCAAACCGGGATGCCGTTTTCAGAGGGAAGGGGGCTGAAATGAATACTTATATGAAAGGCCGTTTGTTTCCGAAGGCTGGTTCATTTTTAGGAGAGTTGAGGGGGCGGAAAGGGAGTTTCAAAGAGATTAAAAGTGCGGTAGACTCTTTGGCTGTATTGCGGATGGCTGAATTGGAAAAGGTAGATCTGGCCTCTGCTGAATTTAAAGAGCTGGAAAAAGCCCGGATTATCGCAGATGTTGCGAATAGTTATATGGCATATCCGTCTTATTGCTCAGACAAAGAACTGAAAAGCAAGGAAGAATATGAGGCTTTCATGTTATCTGTCAGTCCGGAATTACTGAAAATTATTCCTCTGATTAATAGAGAGGAATATCTGGATGTTGCCGTAGTCCGGAATGTGGTCAGTACTGCAATGAAAACTCCCGGATTAAAAGAGAAACTGCAATTTCCTGAGCGTACGGAGGAACTGTTTACGGCAGCACAATATGCTTATGACCTGGATAGTAAGATCAATCTGGAATTAGCGGAAAAGGTACGGAGGTATGTTGTGAACCTGAAGAATAAAGATATTCAGGAAGCACTGGAAAGGAAGCTTGCGTCAGTGGGCGGATTATTGAAAGGTAGTCCTGCTATTGATCTGGAATTGTTTACACCGGATGGGAAGGTCGCTCATTTGAGCGATTACAGGGGAAAGGTAATCTATGTAGACTTGTGGGCTACCTGGTGCGGGCCTTGTATTCAGGAATCCCCTAATTTTCATGAGTTGTCGAGAAAGTATGCAGACGATAATATCGTTTTTCTGGCAATCTCCACAGATACGGATAAAAAGTCCTGGCTTTCTTTTCTGAAAGGCAGAGAGTCTGGTATTCCGGAATATAACTGTACGGATACCAAAAATCTGAATGAGGGTTGGCAGATCAAATATATTCCACGTTTCTTATTGATTGATGAGAATTTCAGGATTATCGATGCTTTTGCTCCCCGTCCGTCACGACCGGAAGCTATTGAATTGCTCGATGAAGTGTTGAAGAAATAAGTTTATCTGACAACTGGAAACAGCCATTGTTGAAAACTCAGCAATGGCTGTTTCATTTTGATTTGTTTTTACTTCCGGAAAATAGTAACTTTGCAAACTTAATTAAAATAGTATATATATAATTTGTTGGGAGTAAAACAATTAAAAAATATAAAAGATGAGCTTTACCGAATTAAGTGAACAGGAAATAATCCGGAGAAATTCACTCAGTGAATTGGCAAACCTGGGAATAGAAGCCTACCCGGCACCGGAGTTTAAGGTGGATGCACATGCGGCAGATATCAAGGCTGAATTTGATGATGCGGCAGAACCCCGTGAGGTGGTCGTCGCCGGCAGAATGATGAGCCGCCGGATTATGGGTAAAGCCTCGTTTTTTGAATTGCAGGATGCTACCGGAAGAATACAGGTGTATGTAAGCCGGGATGATATCTCGAAGGATGAAGCTTCGACTGCTTATAATGTAGTTTTCAAAAAATTGATGGATATCGGGGATATCGTCGGTGTTAAGGGTTTTGTATTCCGTACACAAACCGGGGAAATTTCCGTACATGCCAGGGAATTGTCTATGTTGTCAAAATCTTTGCGTCCACTGCCGGTTGTAAAGGAAAAAGACGGTAAGATTTTTGATGCTTTTACCGATCCGGAACAGCGTTACCGTCAGCGTTATCTGGACCTGATCGTGAACCCACAGGTAAAGGAAGTTTTCGTGAAACGTACGAAGATGATAAATGCTATCCGGAATTTTTTTAATTCCAAAGGATACCTGGAGGTAGAAACTCCGGTTTTACAAGCCATTCCCGGCGGAGCTTCGGCACGGCCGTTTATCACTCATCACAATGCCCTGGACATTCCGTTGTATCTGCGTATTGCTAACGAATTGTATCTGAAGCGGCTGATTGTCGGTGGTTTTGAAGGTGTTTATGAATTTTCCCGGAATTTCAGGAATGAAGGAATGGATCGGACTCATAATCCGGAATTCACCTGTATGGAAATCTATGTAGCCTATAAAGATTACCTCTGGATGATGAATTTTACGGAGGAGATGATTGAGACTGCTGCATTGGCGATTAACGGAACAACCAAGGCTACTATCGGAGAAAACGAGATTGATTTTAAGCGTCCTTTCCGCCGGGTACGTATGGCAGAGGCTATCAAAGAATATACCGGATATGATATCGAGAAAATGTCTGAGGAAGAGTTGTATGAAGCATGTGTGAAAATGGATATCCCTGTGGATAAAACCATGGGGAAAGGTAAACTGATCGACGAGATATTCGGGGAAAAATGTGAAGGACATTATATTCAGCCTACATTTATTTACGATTATCCGAAAGAGATGTCTCCTCTGACTAAAAAACATCGTCAGAATCCGGATTTGACAGAGCGTTTCGAGCTGTTTGTAAATGGAAAAGAGGTGGCGAATGCTTATTCTGAGCTGAACGACCCGATTGATCAGCTGGAACGTTTCCAGGAGCAGTTGAAATTGCAGGAGAGAGGAGACGATGAGGCTATGTATATCGATTATGATTTTGTCAGGGCACTGGAATATGGTATGCCCCCGACTTCCGGAATGGGGATAGGTATCGACCGTTTGTGCATGTTCCTCACCAACAGCCCTTCCATTCAGGATGTCCTTTTCTTTCCGCAGATGAAGCCGGAGAAGAAGGCCGTTGTAGACGGGGATGATAAGTATGAGGCGCTTGGGATTCCGAAAGAATGGATTGCAGTGGTCAAGAAAGCAGGCTATGTGACTGTAGATGCCCTGAAAGCTGTGGAGAATACGAATAAATTACATCAGGAACTGTGTGGGATCAATAAGAAAGAAAAGCTGGGCCTATCGGGTCTGACGCCTGAAGATGTAAAAAGATGGTTTTTATAATAGTATAGATTACTGCACTGAAAAATACGAATTATGGAGATACCTGAAAATCCAAGAATTGCAATTGTTGGCGGAGGTAGCTGGGCGACTGCTATTGCTAAAATATTGATGGAGACCAATCAGCATATCAATTGGTTTATGCGGAATATTGAAACCATCAATGCTTTTAAAGAGCTGAATCACAATCCCCGCTATCTGTGTTCCGTTGATTTTGATCTTTCCAGGATCACTTTTACGGATAATCTGGATTGGCTGATTGCTCATTCGGATGTCATCATCTTTGCTATTCCCAGTGCATTTCTTAAAAATGTAGTTGCAAAATCGACGCGGCCGTTAAAGGATAAAATTGTCGTATCCGCCATTAAAGGTTTGATTCCTGACGACAATCTGATTATCGGAGAATTTTTTAATCAGCAATATGAGGTTCCGCTGGAACAAATCGTGGTGATATCAGGTCCATGTCATGCGGAGGAGATTGCATTGGAGCGTCTTTCGTACCTGACTTTTGCCAGTAACGATACCCATATTGCCCGTTTTGTTTCCCAGTTGTTCAGTTGTCATTATGTGAAAACGTCTATTTCCGATGATATTTACGGAACTGAATATTCGGCTGTCATGAAAAATATTTTTGCCATTGCTGCCGGTATCTGCCACGGGTTGAGATATGGGGACAATTTTCAGGCCGTATTGATTTCCAATGCTATTCAGGAGATTGAACGCTTTGTGGCTGTTGTGCATCCGATAGAGAGGGACATCAAGAGTTCGGCATATCTGGGGGATTTACTGGTCACTGCCTATTCACAGTTTAGCCGGAACAGGACTTTCGGGGCGATGATAGGGAAAGGCTATTCGGTAAAGTCGGCACAAATGGAAATGTTGATGATTGCGGAAGGATATTTTGCCGTAAAGGGCATAAAAGAGATCAATGAGCAGTATAAGGTGCATATGCCTATTACCAATGCTGTTTATAATATCCTGTATGACAAAATCAGTCCTGTACTGGAAATACGTCTGTTAACAGAACAATTGGGATAATATGAGGGTATGGGATTGTATAAAAAAAGTTTTGCCGGTGGCATTCAAAACCTCCTGCTGGTTTTTAAAAATCATGCTTCCGGTCTCTTTTTTGGTACTTTTGCTTTCGTATTTCAATATACTTCCCTACCTTTCTTCATTTGCTGCTCCTCTGTTTACTTTGCTGGGTTTGCCGGGAGATGCGGCCCTGGTGTTTGTGACCAGTATTTTTACAAATATCTATACGGTTATCGCGTTGATGTCGAACCTTGATTTTTCAATCCGGGAGGGGATTATTCTGGCAATGATGTGCCTGATTTCCCATAATTACCTGGTGGAAACTCTGGTGCAGAAAAAGACAGGAACTTCTGCCGTAGCCATGATTGTGTTGAGATTTTGCTGTAGTTTTGCAGCCGCAGCGTTTTTGAATCTTATTTTACCGGATTTCAAGGCACGTATAGCTTTTCAGCCTGCAGAAGAAATCGGATTTGTGCAGACTTTGACGAACTGGTTACAGAGTAGTCTGATATTGTCCCTGAAAGTGGTTCTGATTATTACGGCTTTAATGATTGTACAACGTTTACTGGAAGAATTCGGAGTTCTCCGGTGGCTTTCTTCTTTATTGGGTCCCGTGATGGGGGTGATGGGACTGCCCCGTCAGGTGGCTTTTCTTTGGCTGGTGGGGAATACGCTGGGACTGGCATACGGATCGGCAGTTTTGATGGACTATTCCCGGCAGGGGAAATTGACGGAGCGGGATGCTGATTTGTTAAATTACCACCTGGCAATATCCCATTCTCAGCTGGAAGATCCCTTGTTGTTTGCCGTATTGGGTTTACCCATGCTTTGGTTGATTATTCCGCGTGTTATCCTGGCTATCTTTGTAGTCTGGTTGAAGCGGGGGATGGAACTGCTCCGTCCGCGCTTACATGTGTTAAGTCCGAAAATTTAAATTATTGTTATGTATTCTTTGATTGAAGTGACCGGTAAGGGGCATGAAGCAGCTTTTCTTCAGTTGCCGGCAGAGTTGTATAAAGGAAATTCTTATTGGATCCGTCCTTTGGACAACGATATCCGGAATGTATTTGATAAGGATAAAAATCCTTGTTTCAGGAATGGTGAGTGTATACGCTGGTTGTTACAGGATGAACATGGCAAATATATAGGACGGGTTGCTGCTTTTGTGAATCGGAAGACTTGTCATTTGGATAAATATGCCGTCGGACAGATGGGCTTTTTTGAATGTATCGATGATGAAAAAGCTGCGTTTATGCTGTTCGACAAATGCCGGGAATGGTTGGAAGAGCAAGGGATGGAAGCGATGGAAGGACCAGTGAACTTCGGAGAACGTATAGAATGGTGGGGATTATTGGTGGATGGTTTCGACCAATGTCCTAATTATGCAATGCCATATACCCATCCCTATTATGTGAAATTTTTTGAAGATTACGGATTCAGAGACTTTTTCAAACAGTTTACTTTCCGGACCCGCCTGGTGATGGAAAGTCTTTCTAAGATTGTGGTATGGAAAGCTGACCGGGTTTTAAGAAATCCGGATTATTCCGTACATACCTATGGGGATATCGGGAAGGTAAAGGCCATAGAGGCGTTACTGGAGGTTTATAATAAAGCCTGGAATCTGGAAGTGCACGGGGTGGACGGTATTACCCGGGAAC
>CAJMQA010000119.1 GCA_905215395.1 uncultured bacterium
GACTATGCCGGGACCATTATGCAAGACGGTGTGGGGAATATTATGCCGGAAGACATAGAATCCATCAGTATTCTGAAAGATGCCTCTGCCGCAGCCATCTATGGAGCACGGGCAGCCAACGGCGTGATCGTCATCACGACCAAAAAAGGATTCCGTTCCAAAACCCAGATTTCTTACAGCGGTACCTTCAATGTCGGTATCGCCCCCCGTAACCGCCTCGATTTTATGAATAGCCGGGAAAAATTAGAATATGAACATTCGATTGTGGAAAATTTCGGACTCGACAAAGCCCAGTACGCAGGCCGGGGCGGTTATCTCTACAAACAAAATGCCCAAGGGTTTATCACCTCTGCTGATTATGCCAGACAACTACAGCAACTCGAACACACCAATACAGACTGGTTCGACGTATTGTTCCGCACAGCACAGTCACAATCACATAGTATCAGCCTGCGCGGGGGAAGTGAAGAGTTGAGTTATTATACCTCTATCAATTACCAGCAGCAAAATGGTATATTGCGCCAAAATCAGTATCAAAATGCCGGAGCACTGGTAAAACTCGAATACCGTCCCCTCGAAAAGCTTATCTTTGCCCTCAACATTTCGGCCAATAGCCGGAAAAACGAAGACCACGCCTCTGCAATCAATCCGTTTAAATACGCTGTCTTTGCCAATCCTTACGAAAAACCATACAACAACGACGGGAGCTATGCGCCCGACCTGAGCTATCTGCCGAACAACTATAGTACACAAACAACTTCCGGATATCAATACGACCAGTTCAATATCCTGCAGGAAATAAAAGAAAACCGGTCTGTACAAACCGGACTGGATGCAGAACTGACCTTCAATATCCAGTACGAAGTGTTTCCGGGCTTAAACCTGCAATCGATCATCCGGAAAGGGCTAAGCTACAACACAGATCTCAAAAGTGTAAATGCCGGAACCTACAGCTCATGGGCCAATGAAAAGCTGGCCCGGGATGTCTTTAAAAACGGCCCTCTCCCCAACGAATACAACAACGGTGAACTAAGCGAAGGTTCGGGCCGGAACCTTTACTGGTCCATCCGGAACCAGATCGACTATTCCCATACTCTCAAAGAAAAACACCTGTTCAGCATCATGCTGGCCAATGAAGTGATGTCGAAAAAATTCAATAATTTCGGGTACACCTCCCCCATCTATTACGACGATTACCGCATTACCGGAGTTCCCTCATTCGATGTCCCGGTTGAATACAACGATTTGAAGAACCATCTGGGCAATTTATTCAATACCTCCGACGGGCAGGACCGTTCGGTATCCTTTCTGGGCACCCTCCGTTACAGTTTCGAGGACCGTTACGTATTCAATTTCACTTACCGGGCCGACGGTGCCGACATGATCGGCAAGGCCAATCGTTTTGCCCCCCTATGGTCAGCAGGGGTACGTTATAACCTCCACAAGGAAAAATTTTTTAAATCCCGTTTTATCAATGAACTTTCAGTCCGGGGTTCTTTCGGTTATACCGGCAATATCGACCGCTCGGCCTACCCGTTTTCCATGATGGGAGTCGGCAACAACCTCTATATGGGAAACCGCTACGTCAAAACCCTGGATTTTCCCAATCCCGATATCCGGTGGGAGAAAAAACGGGATCAGAACCTGGGGATCGACCTCACCCTGTTCAATAACCGTATCAACTTCACCGCCGATTATTATTTCAACCGGACAACTGATGTGCTGGAGGATCTGGAAGTTCCCGCCTCTACAGGACGTACCACAGTAAGAGCCAATGGAGGTATCGTCGAAAATACGGGACTGGAATTTTATCTGAATGTAAAGTGGCTCAACACCCCGGATTTCACATTCAGCACCTCGGTCAACCTCTCCCGCAATAAAAACGTGATCAAAAAATCGCGCTACGCCTACTCTTCCTATCAGGAAATCATCAAGACAGAACGTTCCAAAGGAGGAGTGCTGAATATCATCGGAGCAGAGACAGGCAGTATCTATGGCTGGAAATCGGCAGGCGTCAATCCGGTTACCGGAAATCCCCGTTACTATATGACAGAAGCAGGCAAGGCAGGTTTCGCCACTCTGCTGGACAGCTGGGAAAATTTACCCGAACAGCAGAAAAATCTGTACAAGGATATGATCACTTCATTCGACCAAATCCCCGATGTGGCGGATTTTTTCCGGGACCAATGGATTCAACCCGACTGTATGCTTCCCTCCATGCAATACCTGGGACGTACCAATCCCAAATATGTCGGTGGTTTCAGTACCTATATGAGATACAAGGGCATTGAATTCTCTACCAGCTGGACCTTTAAAACAGGGCATCTGATTCCCAATTTCAACGATTATCAGAATGCACCCCATAGCGGAAGTGATCTGGGAGCCTCCTCTACCAACCGGGAAAAGCGCTATCTTTATTATTGGAAAGCACAAGGAGATGTGACCGACATTCCGCGTTTCGTCAGTTCACCCAATAACGACTACTGGGCAAGCCTCGTCACCTCCGACAAATATTCCAGCGGAAACTACCTGCGCATGACCAATCTGTCGCTCAGTTACCGCTTCCCTTCGAACCTTATCAAAGCCCTGAAAATAAAAAACATGCAAATCGGTTTCAACGCTCGCAACCTGCTGACTTTTACAAAATACCGCGGACTTGATGTAGGTTCGGAAGGCGCTTTTACCTATCCCGTGTCCCGGGAATTCAACTTTAAACTGACCATCGGAATTTAAAAATATTCAATTATGAACAGAATAAAACTATTCACCGCTTGTCTGACAGGACTCCTTCTGTTTACCTCCTGCCAAAAATTCCTGGAATTACATCCCCGGGACAAAAAGGTGGTAAGCACAATAGAAGACTACCGCGACATCATGGCCAGTTATATGAGCCTGTTGAAAGTACCCAACCGGAGCCAGGATCCGGTATTCGGCATCTATTTTAATTATCCGTATTTCGATATGACAAAGTACCTGGGAATTTACACCGGGGAGACCATTCTGAATAAAAGATCACCCTTTTATTACGATCAGGCCAAAAGCGCCTATACCAGCGACGGAATGAAACTGATGACCTGGATGGACACAGAACCCTATTGCTGGAACCAGTATTATCAGTTTCTGGGATCACTGAACCTCGTCATTTCAGGCATACGGACAGCGACAGGTAAGGATGAAGACCTGAGAAATTACGTACTGGGCGAAGCCCTGGTATGGAGGGCTTTCGGATATTTCAAATTACTACAGTATTTTTCACCTTATAAAAACAAGGAATGGGGAATACCCGTATTCCTGCAATCTGCCGCAGACCTCAGTTCAGCCATGCCTCCCCGGAATACACAACCCGAAGTATTCGCTCAGATTCTGGGCGATTGTCAGGAGGCCGCCGAACTGATGAAGAAGACCCCCTCCAACGATTGGAATTGCGCCTGGCGGGAAGACTTTATCCATGCCATGCTGGCCGGCATTTATAGCTGGAAAGCTATGTCGGGAGCCGCAGAGGACAGCGATTGGGAAAATGCCGAGAAAAATGCCACGGCAGCTATGAAAGGAAGGTCGCTGACCAACTCTCCGGCAATCCTGAAACAGATGTTCGACTGCCGGGATGTAACTCCCTCTACCCAAATGATAAATGACGAATTTTATTTCCGGATACTGGACGGAAGCAACGGACAGATTTTTGATTTTATCACAGCCTACTACGAAGGCGACCTGATAGAAAAAGGGGTCAGTTTGACCTATTACAAAATGTTTAAAGATAACGATATCCGTAAAAGTGTCTATTTTACTCCCGACGGCACCCAAAGCGATAAATACAACCTGCTGGGACTGGGACCCAGTATTACAACTCCGATTAGTTTCATGAAAGGAGGTTGCCTGATGTTATTCCGGTTGGCCGAAATGTATCTGATCAAGGCCGAAGCCCTGGTCCGTCAGGGTAAAGCCGGAGAAGCCCGTGCTGTATTACAGGAATTCAAAACTGCCCGGTATACAGGTGGTAATCCCAGCCTGCCCGGCGATCCGGACCAACTGTTACAGGAAATACTGGACGAGCGGACACGTGAATTTTATATCGAAAATGATTTCCGCTGGCTGGATATGAAACGTCTGGGAATCAAGCTGGAACGCCAGATCAACGGAGAAAAATTTATTCTCGCACCGGACGACTTCCGCTACAGTTTCCCGACTCCGGCCAAAGAAATCGAACAGAACAAAAACATTCACCAAACTCCGGGATGGGAAAATGTCATACTGGATTAAAACACCCCTACAATGAAATATAAACTGATATACATGGCACTCACTCTGGGATTACAGTCATTGCTGAGCTGTACCCCGGAAAAATATACTTATACCAATAACGAAGACGTGGATGTCCGGTCGGTCGACAGTGTCGTACTGCTCCCCAACCATCAGAAACTGATCGCCGACGGACATGCACAACTCGACCTGCGTCCGGTGATGTATAACAAACAGGGTTATCAAATCCCGGATTCCCGGGTCAAAGAAGAATGGCTGGAGTATACCCCTTCAGAGGGAGTAACTCTGACACGCCATTTTTCAACCTCCGATCCCTCCCTTATTGGAAAAATAATTACCACACAGGTGAAAATCAAAGGCACAAACGTAGAATCCCAGGCGGCTTCTTTTGAAATTGTGGCCCCTCCCGATAAAAAATACACCTCAGAGATCACCATACCTGTGATTTTCCATATCATACAAACCAATGAAGATATACAATCTTATGGAGGAGCATACGAAAGCAGCAAAATAGAGCAGCAACTTGAAAAAATCAATAATCTGTTTGCCGGGACAGCCTCAGTAAACCCCGTGGGTGTGAACACTCACATCCGTTTTCAAATGGCCCAATACGACCCCTACGGACAAAAAATGCTTACTCCCGGGATCAACCGGCTCACCATACCCGATCTGGACAACGACATTATCGCGAACCATTTCTCCGATTTCCTCACGACACATCACCTGGTATGGCCGGCAGAAAAATACATGAACATCTGGCTGATCTCCGACCGGAAAAATCTGGTCAACGATTTTGCAAACGGGATCAGTACCGACTGCATCCCCCGGTATATCCTGCCGGACACACCGGCAGAGAATCGCCCCGGGGGAATCGGGTGGCAGGAATGGACGGCGGGCACTCCTTTCGCACCGAACGAATCGGGGGTGATTTACAAACTCCAGGAACTGGATGCTATCGGCAGATCATTCACCGAGGGTTTATCACCAACTCCCGGTACCAATGAACTGGCATTTTACATCGGTTATTATTTCGGACTGTTCCCCACCTGTACTTACTACCTCAGTATGGCTCCTCCTGTCGGTACCGATTACTGCGACGACACCATCGACTATCTTGGTTCCAACTGGGGCTTTAGCGGTGTCAACAACACCTGGAATAAAACCGCCACCGGCTGTTACTTCCGTTCCGAAAATATCATGGACGACCCGACAGGCTTGCACGTGTCTGTTTCCAAAAATCAGTGCGAACGTATCCGCTGGGTATTGGAACATTGTCCGGAACGGGCAGCATGGAAAAGTAATTTTGCGTTTACAGGAGAATAAAACAACGAAAAATATGAAAACATGGAAAATCATTTTTCTGATTTGCTTCATCCCGGGATACGGAACCGCCCAGACCAGCCCCAACGGATTCTATCAGGAAATACCTTATGAAACATTGAACCATAAAATCTTCATCCGGGCCGAAGTGGAAGGAATAAAAGGAAAATACCTGTTCGATACAGGCGCCCCGGTATGTCTTACTTACTCCAGGATGCAAAAAGGTCCCGAAAAAGAAGCCATCCTGCAACGGGTAAAGGATGCCCACAACAATGAAACGACATTCCGGCAGATCACATTGCAATCCATCCAGTTAGGAAATATCAGTTATAAGGATATACCGGCATTGGTTTTCGATGAAGGAAATCCTCTAGAATATTATGGTATCGACGGCATCATCGGCAGTTCTCTTTTTCCGGATGCTGTAATCCGCATCGATCCCCGCCGGAAAGTACTGGTAATCGCTTCCGATACCGCCCGGATGGAACTGGATTCCCGTTATGCAACGGATATGGAAAGGGACGAACAGAATATCCCCTATATCATGATCGGCCTGAGCAAAGAATTGAGGGAGCAGGTCATGTTTGATACAGGCACCTCTTCATTTTACGAAATGAACGAACCCATTTACCATAAAGTGGCTGAGTCCCCGGGCATAGTCACACTAAGTAAAGGGAACGGAGTTTTGGACATGGGAATCGGTGGCATGGAAAAAAGGTCGGATAAATACCGGATACGGCTTGATAGCATGACTCTGGGAACCGGGTTATTCACCAATGTCATCACTGTAACCATGAATGCTTTCAGTTCCCGCATCGGAACCGGATTACTGAAGTACGGCAGCGTCACCCTGGATTTTCCCGGAAACAAATTCTACTTTGTCCCCAACGATACGGTTCCGGTGGATATGGGCTACAAAAACTGGAATGTGGAGGTCATTGCTTCCGGCGACAGCCTGATGGCAGGATTTATATGGCAAAGTATGGCCGGACAGTTGCAGGGGGGAGAAAAAGTCGTAGCCATCAACGGCAAACGGTACGACAAAGTGGATCCCACCAAAGCCCTGACCACTTCCCTGCTCCGGATTGAAGGAGAAGAAGCCGTCATCACCGTTATCGATAAAAATGGACGGGAAAAAACTTTAACTATCCGGAAAGAATAAAAATAACCCTATGAAAAAATATTTACTATTGATTGGCATATCCTTATTCCTGGGAAATAAATCAAAGGCCCAGGGTATCATCTTTGAATCCGGAAGCTTTACGGAAGCCCTGGTAAAAGCCAGGACTGAAAATAAGCTGCTGTTTGTGGATGTATATACATCCTGGTGTGGTCCCTGCAAACGCATGTCACAGGAAACATTTACCCAGACTAAACTCGGGAATTACTTTAACCGGAATTTTATTAACTATAAACAGGACGGAGAAAAAAATGACGGTCCGGAACTGATGAAAAAGTTTGATATCACCACAGTCCCCACTTTCCTTTTCCTGGACGGGGATGGGAAACTGGTCCTGAAACTGCATGGTTTTCATGATGCAAAGGACTTTCTGAATATTGCCTCCAACATTGATTTTTTTAAAAAATACGGAGGAAGTACCCAGGTGGAAATGTATAAAAAAGGAAGCGGGACAGTAGAATTTTTCAAAGACTACTATGAGATTGCACCGGAAAAAGAAAAACCGGTACTATTGAATCGCTACCTTTCGGCAATGTCTGACGATCAGTTGCTGAGTGAACAGAGTGCATCCCTGATCGGCAGCATCTCTGTCTATAATTACGATCTGTTCCTGCGCATTGCGAAAGGAATTGCAAAAGTCAAATCCTCTGCCTCTTTTGATTATCTGGCATTGTATATTTCTCCTTTTGAAAATATGATAGCCACTTATCTGGAAGAAAGTATAAACGAAGGCAGGCAGGAAAGGTTCCGGCAGCTGCTGGAAATAAAACACATCCTGGATCAGTCAAAACAAAAAAAAGACGATATACAGTACACCCTGATCACAGCTTCCCGCGAACTGCTGAATTTGTGGTATGATGCCCAAAACAGAGTCAACCCGGAAGGCTTTGCCGGAGCCCTGGAACA
Organism: uncultured bacterium; assembly: GCA_905215395.1. Taxonomy (GTDB): domain Bacteria; phylum Bacteroidota; class Bacteroidia; order Bacteroidales; family Marinifilaceae; genus Odoribacter. The sequence goes on from CAJMQA010000119.1 coordinate 7,667, forward strand.
ATATATGGACAAACTGGTCAGTACACATCCGATCGACAGCCTCAGGGAAGATTGCAGGGGAATAGCCTACCGGATCAATCATCCGGATACATCCTGGCTGGGAAAAATCATGCAGGATAAAATAGACTACCACTCCGCCCTGCTTCTGGCCTACCGGCCTATCGCCAATCTTATTGTCGACTGGACCGGTTATTACTGGCGGCTCTCCCCTTCCGACCGGAGAACCCGGGAGCGTTGTATTATCTGGTTGAAATATGCCTGCGAAGCCAATCCATACAACCCGGAAACCATTATCAGAGCTACTCCGTTACTGATACGGCTGAAACAGAAGAAGGCGGAGGTTGCTTACCTGGAAGAGATCATCTCTTCCTTACAATCCCTCAAACGCAAGGAGCCCGAAGCGATAAAAAAACTTCAGAATACTTTGGAAGATGTTAAAAACGATAAATTTTAAATCCATTCCAAAAACAAACCTGAGTCTCCGGTTCGTAGTGAAATGAACCGGAGACACAGATCCTCCTTACCCCATTACTACCCCTTAATTATCTCCCAGCAAAGCCTCCGTTTCCTCTTTATCAGAAGGACGGGATGCAAAAGCAGTAATAATACGAAAATCCTTATCAATCAAGATAAAACGGGGAATAGAAGCCAAATCCCAGCTCTTCTCTACCGCATAGGGATCAGCCACAAACTCCTTTATCCGCGGCGGGATCCCATCTTTTTTCAATTTCTCTTTCCAACGGTTGAGATCCTGATCCACAGAAATTCCCACAAATTGGATTCCGGGATATTTTTCACTCAGTTCTTCAAAATGCGGCATCTGTGCCAAACAGGGTAAACACCAGGTGGCCCAGACATCGATAAACAAGATTTTTCCTTTCAGGTCGCTTAATTTCGATATCTTTCCGGTAGTGTCCCGTAAAGTAATATCCGGAGCAGGACGCCCTTCCATCAACTCTGCCCTTTTCTGTAATTTAGCCAGATAGGAGTGTTGCAAATCCTTGTTCCGGATTTTCCGGGCAAACTCTTTACTTGCTTTATAATCAGCAATTCTCAAGCCTTTATCCAACACTTCAGACCTCTCCAATACCTGCGTCAGTTCCAAAAAAGCCGGTGATTGCGGAAAATCAAATACCTGAGTGGTATAACATTCCTTCAACACCTCCCTTACCTCCGGAAGTTCCAGATAACGGTCGGAAGCTGTCAGGTCTTTCAACAAAGGCTCGACCAGCGGTTTGATGGTACAGTAAAAAGCCTGTTTTTTCTCCAGTTTTACTTCCGGTTTGTCATCCCACTTTGAAAATTTCCCATACATAAAATAGTCCTGATAGAGCCTTACCTTCAAAGCTTTTATACGTATCGCTTCCAACTCCCGGAATTCATCACTCACTTCTTCCACATCCTCCAGTCGCTGTACACGCTTGCCAATCAGTGAGTCTATTTTTGTCAGATAAGAATCCAAAGATACCCCGACAGCCATTCCGAATATAGTCCAGCTACTCAGGTTCTCACAGTTTTTCAGATAATTATTGGCCGTAGCTCCCCGGCCTTCAAAACTACTCCGTCCCACAGCACGCGCCAGGTTCACCCGGAGCTCATCACCCGGCGACAGATACAATACATTCTGTCCCACTGTATAATATGCCGGACGCTTCAATTTCAATTCCAGCCGGAATTCTCCATCCCCGTCTACCTCTATCCCGATCGTCTTGTCCCGGTATACCTCAGCGGCAATACCGCTGTAATTCATGTCCACCTTCTCCATTTTGAACTCTTTCAGGGAACCGGACATCCGGACAATCCCTGCATTCACAACCAACGAAGAAATTAAAAATAATACAATTATAATAGTTTGTTTCATCTCTTTTTGTTTTTTTAATTAGCAGCTCTCCAGCTCATTTTCTTTACCTTGGTCAAACCCGTCCAGCAAGATTCCGGGTCGGGCGTCAATTCCACCTTATCGGGATCCGTTCCCTGTATATATTTCTGCAAAGTGCCGCCGGCCGCATCGTTGTAAGTAGCCACATACACCGGATTATTGCCGGGATCTAT
>CAJMQA010000120.1 GCA_905215395.1 uncultured bacterium
GGGATAAAGCTGAGAGGACCATAAAAACGCTGAGGACGAGTGTCTGTGTTAGTTTTTCTGAACGGCTATCGGGGGGATGTCTGAGGGCGATAGCCCGAGTTCCCCCCGATAGTGATAGAAAAGCTTACACGACCGTCACGAAGCGAACAGGTCCGACAGCTTTATTCCCAAAACCGGACAAATTAAAAGGTGGATTTTATTGAAAATATTGAAAAATTAACATACATTTACACCGAAAATATGATTAGTATTGGTGTAGAAATTTTCTGTACGTATGAAACGAATTTTATTGTTGGTACTGACAATCGTCTCTGTAGTGTGTGGGGTGAAGGCTCAGGATGGAAATAATACCTCTTATTTTTTATCAAATCTTCCTCAGCGTTACCGGCTGAATCCGGCTTATCAACCGGAGTATAAAGTTTTTATCGGTTTGCCGGGTTTGAGCGGAGTCTCTGTGAATTATTTGAATTCCGCTTTTACGGTAGAGGATTTGTTGCACAAGCGTGACGATTCTGTGTATATGGATATCAATAAGTTTTACAAGTCACTGCACAAGCGGAATTATATCATGTTTAATAATGAGAACTCTATTTTTTCACTGGGTATAAAAGCTAAAAAATGGTATGCAACACTGGATATCACGCAGAGAAATGATTTTCTTTTCCGGTACAATAAGGATATTTTTACTTTCCTGAAATACGGAAATGCAAATCATCCGGATATGGATTTCGGAAAACTGGGGGTGAATATGAATTCCTTTCTAGAGGTTGCTTTGGGGCTGTCTAAGCAGGTAAACGAAAAACTGACTGTCGGTGGACGTGTTAAGTACCTGATGGGAATCGCCAATGTGCATATGACCGATTCCGACCTGAGTGTGAGAACGGATGAAAAAGACGGAAGTATGCAGATGCATTCCCGCCAGAATATCCGGGTATCCGCTCCGGTATTGATTACAGATAAAAACGGAAATCTCTTCCCCCGTAATACACCCATAGACTGGGACGATTTTGATGTGGATACGGACGATCTGACTGTCTCTTCGTTTTTGCACAGTAAAAATCCGGGATTTGCTATTGACCTGGGAGGTGAATATAAGTTGAATGAAAAGGTGCAGTTGTTTGCCAGTTTGACTGATCTTGGATTTATTCACTGGGGAAATAAAGATTATAATTATACTTTTTACCAGAACACCAGTTTCCATTGGCAGGGAGCTGATATTTCCAACAGTATCAATGAAGATGCCAACCCGGATACATATAAATCAGTAGACGATGCTTTTGATGATTTGGTAGACTCGTTGAAGAATAATTTCCGTTTACAATATAAAGGCGGGACCTATACGACAATGCTGAGTCCTAAGCTGAATCTGGGTGCGACCTATCAGTTGAACCGGACTTTCAATGTGGGTGGCTTATTCCGGGCCTCTTTGGTGAACGGGATGTTTATTCCTTCTCTGACGGCTTCTGTGAATGCACGCTTGTTGCGCAATGTGAGTGCTTCGGTTTCATATAGTATGGACCGGGGCAATTATGTGAATGTAGGGGCAGGATTGACAGCCAAGCTGGGGCCGCTCCAGTTGTATGTGGTTACTGATAATGTGCTGGCTGCAAATTATACGCACACCCAGTCTGCTAATGCTCGTTTTGGTGTGAATTTCTTGTTTGGACATAAGGATCGTAAGAAAAAGAAAAAAACGGAGGAAGAACCTTTGTCTGAAGTTGTCGTGACTCCGGTTCCCGTAAAGAAGGATACTGTCATGAAAGATACCATACCCCAGATTCAGGTAGATCCGGTGGCTCCTCTGGTACAGGAAAAAGTGACCGATACGCAGAGTGATACTGTCAGGACCTGCTATGTTATACTGGGGAGTTTCAGAAGTAAGGAGAGAGCAGAGGCCTTACAGAGAAAACTGTTCTTTATGGACTTCAAAAAATGCACTATTCTGCGGAATGAAAACGGTATGTACCGGGTGGCAGCTATGGCTTTTGACAGTTATTCCGCTTGTTGGGAAGAAGTGTTCCGTATCCGTAAAAAATATCCCCAATTTGCAGATGCCTGGGGATTGACAGTGATGGAGAATTAGGAAGGGATTGTAAACAGAATACAGAAGGAGACCGGCTCAAAAATAAAATCTTTACTTTGGCCGGTCTCTTTTTTATTATTCCAGTACTTTTTTGATTTGCCGTTTGGCGAGGGTAAGGGGAGCAAGTGAACAGGGGCCGTTGATACAACCTCCGTCGCAAGCCATAACCTCTACAAATTGGGCATCCGGTTTTTTAGCCATTGCTTTTAAAATGCCCTGGTTCTTCTTGTCCAGACCTTCAACTGAGGTGGTTGTATATTTATCTCCGACAGCATTGACAACTGCTGCGCGTACTCCACCTGCCTGGGCGAAACCACGTCCGTATTTGGTGACATCCCGGTTCAGCTCTTTTTCACTGCAGTTGGCGACATCAATGTCGTAAGCCACCATAAAGGCTCCCAACTCTTCGAAACTCATCACGTAGTCGACTTCTTCTACCGAGTCTGCCTCATGACGTTTAGCGAGGCAGGGGCCGATGAAAACAACTTCTGCATCCGGATATTTCTCTTTGGCATAACGGGCTGCATATACCATCGGGCTACGGGTTTCAGATACAAACGGCTTGAGCATGGGGGCGTGTTTGTCCACCCAGCCGGTATAGGCCGGACAACAGGAGGTTGTCATATAAGACTGGCCTTCGTGCATCTTTTCCTGCAACTCTTTGGCTTCATTGGCAGCAGTGATTTCTGCTCCCAGCGCCACCTCGATCACGTCGTCAAAACCGATCTGTTTAATGGCTGCCAGTACCTGTCCCGGAGTTGCATTAAACTGTCCGTAAATGGCCGGAGCAGGTATTGCAATGATTTTCTTTTTCGGATTGCTCAGGGTTTTATGGATATCGATGATTTTGGAGCGTTCCATGATGGCTCCATAAGGACAGGTCTGCATACATTTCCCGCAATAGATACATTTGGTCTTGTCGATATGTTCCACACCCTCTGCGTCTTTGCTGATGGCCTTTACCGGACAAACATCTTCGCAGGGGACAGGAGTGTAAACTATAGCATGATATGGACAAACTTTCTGGCAAAGTCCGCAGTTTACACAATCTTCGCGGCTGATGCTGGCTTTCCCGCCAATGAATGAGATGGCGGCTTTCGGACAGTTCATTACACAGGGACGTCCTTCACATCCCCGGCAAAGATTGGTCACTGCATACTGCGATTGAATACAGGCACTGCAGGCTTCATGTACAACAGAAAGAATGTTTTCTTTCGTGTTTTTATTGGCCATTGCCATACGGGCGAAATCAGACAAATGGATCAGGTCGATCTCTTCATCAGTGATCTCAAAACCCAGAATAGAAATAATTTTGTGTTTGAGGATGTAACGGTCTTTGTGAATGCAACACCTAACCGGGCGTTTGTTTTTCGGACGCATCTCCACAGGAAGGTATTTCAGGCCTGTGATCAGCTCGTCATTTTTTAGTAATTTGACAATCCGGATCAATAACTCGCGTTTGGTGAGCATTGCAAAATTATCGTACAACATGTCTTAATTCTTCTTTTATGATTCGTAATAAGGTTTCTTTACTAACACCGGTAATCATTTGACCATTCAGTTCTGCAAATGGCGGGGTGTCCGCTCCATTGCAGCGTTGCAGGCAGGGAGATAATGTGATTTCAAGATATTGTTTCTCTTCTTCGGAGAGCATATCTTCAATCTCCATTAATTGTGCTCCCCCCATAACATAGCACATGGTTCCTGCACAAAGTCTCAGTTTGATCTTTTCCATATGGTGTATTCATTTTAGGTTACTTTGGTTTAAAGGCTTGGTTATAAGCGTAGTATGTCTTGTATCGTTTTTAGGGGATCAAAGATAGCTAATTTCTACATCTTTCAAATACTTCGATTCCAATAAAAACTTGATTTTTTTTATGACATTCCGACGGATTTCCAATTCAATCGGCAGGTTCGGGTCCTGATGGGCAACATTGATCCGGGTACCGACTATAAACGTGATTTTATCGCTGTTTTGCAACAGATATACCAGTTCGTGTGCCGGACCATGTGATTTATGATCAGGGATACCACTGGTCAGTAAGCGTTCCACCTTACTCAAGGTCAGAATACCTTCGGTGATCAGGTCGATACCTTCCATGTATGATACAGGGGGCAACTCCCGGTCGGAGATCTCCATGCTCACCCTCAGCGGCAGGTTTAACTCCCTGGAGATGATGGTAGCCGTCGTTCCTCCGCATAAAACCCGTTTCCCTTTGAAATCCCGGACTTTTTCAGCCAGATAGCGGTCTTTCTTTTCATCATAGGGAGGGCCGGTACAAATTAACAGATTCCTGGGTGTACGCCGATAAACAACACAGCAACTGGTATCGTCCAGTAAATGATAACCATCGTTGCGTTCTGCCCTCAGGACAATTTTCTGGCTCAGCTCTTTGGCGGAAATATCGGGATGTTGCTCCAGGATTTCTGCAATATAATCTTTTACACCTGTATCCCAGCCGAAAGGCATACTGGAGCTCCCCATGCCCGACTGGCTGACTCCATCGGAAAAACAGATCAGCCGGTCTTCCTTTTCCAGTTTAAATTCTGATACCCACAAAAAAGTATTATTGAGGTCCGGACGTTCTACCGGTATTTTTTTCTTGGGAATCTCTGCAATTTTTCCCCGCCGGAACAGATAAATCTCAGGAGTTTCATATTCTATGACCTTCGTATTACCGAAGCAGTCAATATCGAAGATACAGAATGTGGAATAGCTGATTTTCCGGACCATATCCTGCGGAAGGGTATTGATGATGGATAGGGCTGTCTGTAAAATACTCTCGTTCATGGCCGTATAATTCATGGCCATGGTGACGGTCATTGTCGACAATACGCTGGCTTTGATTCCGCTTCCCAGACCATCAGAGAGTACACTGATAATGCGCTCTTCCTCTTTTAGTTTCTGGGACATAAAACTGTCGCCGCAGACGATATTTCCGGCTTTGTTTTTCTGAAAACAATCCACCTCTATGAATATGTCGTTTTCTTTCATGGATGTGTGATTTTGTCTTGACCTAAGGCTTCCATGACCGAACGTAATGTAGCGTCGGTAAATGCGGCATTTTCCCCCAGTAAACAGGCAACCTGCTGAACTGTGGACATGTGTTTACGGATGACCTCCTCTGTTTTTTCGAGCATCCACTCTTTCCGGACGTAGGGCTCCCGTAAATCTTGTACAATACCGAATACCAGGCGGTGAGGCTGGATATTATGGATGGACACAAGCCATACTTTGTCCTGGTCCCGGATCTGACGTTCGGTAATTTCTTTACCGGTGGTCAGAGCTGTCCGGAAGAGTTCTGCGAAAGGACAGACCCGTTGCAGTTCCACTCCCTGTAATCCGGGGGAGGCTTCATAAACCATCATGACATCTTCGCCCAATAGATTGGCACAGAAACTGTTCATGTCTGAAATTTTCAGATCGTTATCTACCAAAAGGATTCCGGCAGGAATTTTTTGGAGCAGGACGGTGGCTTTATCGTGGGCAACGCGCCGCATGTAAGATACACACATATTTTCTTCTGCCCGGCCTTCCAGCATGGCCAGGGCAAAATCCCGGCAAGTGTCATACCCGCATCCGCTGCAATTGAGTTCATCTTCCGGGCAGGTTTTTCCGACTGCTGCCAGAGCTTGTTTGATTTCCTCTTCCGTATATTCTCCGCTGGTACACCGGGCTGCTTTATAGGTGGTCTGAAGGTTGATATGGCTAAGGTCATCTGTCGGAAGGGAGATGGCCTGTGTTTTGTGGTTCTGTATGTTATAGCGTTTGATAGCCAGAGAAGTCTGACTGAGTTTCGCCGGCCCGTTAATACATCCTCCTTTGCAAGCCAAAAGTTCTAAAAACAAAGAATCTTTTTCCCGCCGGGGATTCAGGTTTTTGATTACATCTTTGATGTTGCTGAGGTCCGAAAAAGCCATTTTGATGATCCTTTTTTTCTCTTCTTTTATTCCCGGAAGCATTCCGCCTTCTATCGGATAGAGTGAGCCTATACCTGCTTGCCAGGGTTCGAATATATCGCCGGCTTCAGGGAGCAGATTCCCGATATCAATTTTTTCTTTTTCGATCCAGCCTTTCAGATCTTTAAATGTAATGGCTACTTCTACCAGGTCTTTAAAGTTATCGGCTTCCAGTTTTTTACAGATGCAGGGACCGGCAAAAACCACCTTTATATCGTTTCCGTAGTGGGATTTTAAGATTTTTGCATGCGTCAGCATAGGGGACAATATAGGGGTCACGGCTTCCAGGTGATCTGTGGAATATTTCCGGATATATTCCACGACAACCGGACAAGCTGAAGAGATATATACACCGGGATCGGCTTCCTGCAGGTAGTCGGTGACTCTTGCTGAAACCAGTTCTGCGCCAATGGCTGTCTCCGAAACAGCAAAAAATCCCAGTTTACGGATAGCCGCGATAAGCTGTTCGGCTGTAACATTTTCAAATTCACAGGCCCAGGAAGGGGCAAGAGAAAGAATCACCCGGGGGGAGCTTTGCAATATTAAACGTACCCGGCTGACTCCGTCCCGGATTTTTTTTGCTCCTGTCGGGCATACCTGTGTACAGTGACCGCAGTAAATACAACGATTTTCGATGATATAGGCTTTGTTGTTTTCAATCTGAATTGCCTTTACCGGACATTCACGTACACATTTATAACAGTCCTGACAATTGTCAGGCTCTGTATAAATAGGTTTGAGATCCATTGCTTTGTTCATAATACCAGAGGTTTGCATCAGACTGGAAATTCTTCCTGCAGAATTTTATACAGGCCTGATAAGTTTACTTCTTTATAGATTTTATCGTCTATACTGAGGATAGGACCACTGCTGCACAGTTCTTCACACAAATGCCCCGAGAAAGTTATTTTTGCTTCCAGATGATTTTCAGCGATATATTTTTTTATGACTTCCAGGTGTGTATGATTCCCCCTGGAGAAACACGAGCTACCAAGACATATTTTAATTTGACGCATATGGATATTTTTCTACAAATGTAGAAAAATTAGTTCATAAAATTAAAAAAGCCACTCCGGAGAGTGGCTTTTTTAATTTCGGATATGCTTTATTTTTTTGCAATCTCTTTTTTACCGAATTTCTGGCGGAAATCGTAGGACAACGGTGTTGCAACGAACAACGAAGAATAGGTTCCTACGATGATACCGATCAATAAGGCAAATACGAAACCTTTGATAGAAGTACCACCGAAAATGAAGATGGCAAACAATACCACTAAAGTTGAAAGTGAAGTACTGAATGTACGGCGCAGTGTTGAGTTCAGTGCTGCGTTGGTGGTATCCATATCATCCCGTTTCGGATACAGACGGTGATATTCACGGATACGGTCGAATACAACCACAGTGTCGTTGATAGAATATCCTACTACCGTCAGGATGGCCGCAATAAATGCCTGGTCGATTTCCAGAGAGAAGGGCAGCAAGCCTGAGAATATAGAGAATATACCTAAAACTACGATGGTGTTGTGGGCCAGACCAAGAACGGCGCCGGCACCATACTGCCAGTTGGTGAAACGTACCATGATGTAAATAAAGATGACAAGCAAAGCGAAAATTACCGACCAGATAGCAGCACGGGTAACATCTTCTGCTACTGCAGGTCCTACTTTTTGTGACATCTGCCGGTATTCGTCCAGGAATACTTCTTTAGTGGTTCCGTCCGGTAAATATGACTTCAATCCTTCGTACAACAAAGCTTCCACTTCATTGTCTGCTTCTACTCCTTCATCTTCGATTTTATATTTGGTGGTAATTCTTACCTGATTGTCACCACCGAAAGTTTTTACTTCAGGAGCACTACCATAAACTGTAGCAAGACTGGCGGCAATCTCTTCAACTTGTACCGGTTTGTCAAACGCTACTGTATAGGTTCTACCTCCGACGAAATCGATACCTTTATCCAGACCTTTGGTAAATAAAGCTATCAGACAGATGGCTGTGATAGTTCCCGAAATGATGTAACCCACTTTGCGTCTTTGCAGGAATGGGAAATGTACATCGCGTAACCAGTTGGCGGTAAACGGAGTGGTAAATTTGACGTTATCATTTTTCTTGGAGGCTGCATCCAGGATCAAACGGGTGATGAAAATGGCACAGAACAGAGAGGTGAAGATACCAATGATCAATGTGGTTGCAAAACCTTTGATCGGGCCTTCTCCGAAATAGTAAAGGATAAAACCGGTTAACAGGGTCGTTACGTTTCCGTCAATGATGGCAGAATAGGCCTGTTTGTAACCCTCTTTGATGGCTAACTTCATTCCCTTTCCGGATCTCAGCTCCTCCTGGATACGCTCATAAATCAATACGTTGGCGTCGACGGACATACCCATGGTCAATACGATACCCGCAATACCGGGTAATGTCAGAACCGCACCGATGGATGCCAGTACACCGAACAGGAAGAATAAGTTGGTGAACAGGGCGATATCGGCAGCCAGACCGGCTCCGCGGCTATAGAAGAATAACATATATACCAGCACAAGGCAGAATGCAATCACGAATGACCACATACCTGATTGTATAGATTCACTACCTAAGGACGGTCCGACGATTTCATCAGCGATGATGTGTGCGGGTGCAGGCAGTTTTCCGGATTTCAGAATGTTGGCGAGGTCCTGAGCTTCTTTGATATCGAAATGACCAGAAATCTGTGATCTTCCACCTTTGATTTCATCCATTACGTTCGGAGAAGAACAAACGAAGCCGTCCAGTACGATAGCGATACTATGGCCTACATTCTCTTTGGTCAGACGAGCCCAAATTTTTGCGCCTTCACCGTTCATATTCATGCCTACTACCGGGCGTCCGTTGTTTTGGTTGTCGAATTCCTGACGGGCATCAACAATGGCTCCTCCGTCCAGGGGAGCTTTCCCGTCACGGGTGGTGATTTTAATCGCATGTAAAGGAACTACTCCGTTTTCTGCTTTCATTTCCCATAACAGACGGGCATTACGCGGAAGGGTTGCTTTTACCTGGGGTAACGCCAGAATAGCATTTACTGCTGAGGTATCTTTTATACGTGCGTATCCGACAATAGAACCGTTCGGGACTAACTGACCATTCCGGTCTACATTCGGGCTCAATACTGAAAATAACGGATTCTGTTTTTTGAATTCAACCTCATTGGTCAACAGAGAGTTTACAGAGTCCTGTGCGGATACTTTTGCAATCAAACTGTTAGTGGTTGTATCGGACTGTGTTTCTGTTCCGGTTGCAAGGACAGTACTGTCTTTTGTTTCTAAGCCCAGAATATCTGCAACATTGTTGAGTTCCCGTGCTTTTTCATTGGCACTGGCCAGGTATTGATAGAAATCTCCGTTGTCAAAAGTTTCGAAAAACTCCAGAGCGGCAGTTCCCTGCAATAATTTTCTTACACGCTGAGCATCTTTGATACCCGGAAGCTCGATGACAATACGACCGGAAATATCAGCTTTCCGGATGTTTGGCTGGGCAACACCAAAACGGTCGATACGGGTGCGCAGAATGTTGAAGGTGTTGTCAATAGCGCCTTCAGCTTCTTTACGTACTACATCC
>CAJMQA010000121.1 GCA_905215395.1 uncultured bacterium
ACCCTTGGTATTTGTACTTTTATAATCCTTCATGATAATCTTAGCCCAATGTTTTCCATCAGCAGTCTGAATAGCAAAAACATTTTTATTATAAGACCAGGTCATAGAAGCCGGAGCATTGAAATGTGCCCATCCCATTGAACCCGAACATTTAAAAGCAGGATTTCCGCTTTTTTTCACCGTCCCTGTCATTCCGGCCACCATATCAATTTCTTCATCCACCACATAACCTGACTTCGGAACATTCACCACCTCGTCAAATGCAACTTTACTCATGTCGATAGCTCCTCCTTTTCCTTTACCGGAAGTTCCGCTATTGGTACGGATATAATAACGCTGAAAAGCAAGATCCCAATCCAAACTGTTTACTGCAGCCTCCTCTGTTAAATTAAGTATTCCTTTTTCAAAAGAGAAATACACCCAAGGATCAGTTTCTTTAGAGGAAGCAATATAAACAGTTGAATTAATTACCGGAGTTTCAGGTTCATTCACTTCCGGTTGATCCGGCTGGTCAATATCAGCATTTGCTTTACCATCATAGATATAACGGAAAGTAATATGACCGGAATTTCCCATTTTATCTTTGTAGGAATCAAAAATCACCTTTGCACAGTTTTGTCCATTGGCAGTTCTGAAAATAAACACATTGTGGTTATAATACCAGGTTGACTCCATATACTTATACCAAGCCCAGCTGTTAGAGCCCTGACACATCAGTTCAGGATTATAAGAATCTTTTCCGTTACTTCCCATTGTTGTCATGATAGACAAAGAATCATCCACTGTAAACTCTGCATCGATATTGGTGGTTACCTCTGCAAATTTTTCTTTACGGGAATCTATACATCCTCCTTTTCCCTTACCGGAGGTACCACTATTGGTCTTTACGTAATACCGGTTGAAAGCTACGTCCCAATCCAGACTATTCTGAGCCTGCTGAGCTGTCAATTCCACAAAACTTCCCTTAGTAAAAGAAAAATATTTCCATCCGCTGGCATAATCTGCCGATTCAAATGTACGGGTACGGATTGAAGGATCCACTTCCTGACCGTCTCCTTTATTATCATCATCGTTACAAGACGAGAATAAAAGTACTAAAGATGCCAAAAGCATCAAACATAAATTAAAATTCAATTTTTTCATTTTATCGGTTATATTAATTAAACGTTATTTTCCAGCCACTAGAAACGGAACATGACCGACCCGAAAAAACGACGTCCGGCGTCATAAGTCGTATAGTGTTTCGTATCGGTATAATCAAAAAGATTTTGTACTCCGGCCGTTACTGTCACCCGCATATATTTCCATTGCCAGGGTGTATATTGAGCTACCAGTTTCCAGATGCTATATGCAGGTTTGGTATTGGTCCTGATAATTTCCACTTCTTGTCCGCTCCCATTGATTTCAGTAGACTTACTTTGTGATAATTTTTCGGAAATCCAGCGTCCCGAAAGAGAAACAGAACCTTCCCTCTTCAAAAGCTTACCTCTTAATGTTGCTGTCCAGTTCAATGCATGTTTGGAATTGCCAGCCAGTTGCAAATTGGTTTCCTTGTCCCGGGCATCGGTATAAGCATATGTCGTGCGTAACAATAACGCCGATACCGGATAATAAGTCAAAGTTCCTTCTGCCCCCCGGATCCGGGCTGCATCCACATTGGCATAATGCATTTCGGTACCCAACTGACCGGGAGCCGGATTTTCGATATCGACATAAAAAGAATTAATTTTATCTTTCACCGTATTCTGATATACCTCTATACTGGCATTCAGATTACTGCTGTAGGTATATTCTGCCGATGCTGAAACATAATCGGAGTATTCAGGTTTTAGATCCGGATTACCAATATTATGTGATACATTTCCCATATTGAAATCCGAATACAATTCTGTTAACCCGGGAGCCTTAAAACCCCGGCTATATCCTGCACGGAATTTAAAGTTACCGGGAGAATACATCAGATTGACCTTAGGAGTATAGGCATCTCCGAAAACAGAATGGTGAGTATACCGGAATCCTCCGATCAGACTAAGTTCCGGAAAAATACGCCAGTCAATTTGTGCAAATACATTTCCATCATCCATTTTCCGGGTAGTATTATCTGTCCCGAACTGCATTTTATTATAATTTTTGGTCCAGTTCCATTCTATCCCTCCCACTATTTCCAGATTTTCAAAAGGCTTATAAACATCTGTCAGACGGGCGGTCTGTTCGTGAGAAGTCGCATTCGTACTATCCTTCAATGAAATCAGGTCATAAACTGTTTTCCGGGTATAAAAATCTCCGTAATATACAGCATATAAAATATTCTTTTCACCGAAAGAATGTTCGGCTGACGTCCGGAAAGTTTTATTCAGACTCCGGTAATGGGTAGGAGCTTCACTTTTCGGAGGATTTTCAATCTCATTCCAGAAAAACGAAACAGAGGCTGTCACTTTCGTTCTCTCGTTACTCCAGCCTAATTTCTCCTCAATATTCATATCATGCGAAGGATTTTGTGTATAGGATTGAGGGCTTTCAGGACTCAGATCATATCCATCTGTGGAATTCCGCCGGAGCAGGGTCTGTGAATAAAATCCTTTATGAGCCAGACCTATACCTGCATCCAACTGTAAATCATTAAATTTAGAATAACGGGCTTTTGCCCAACCTTCCAGTAAACGAGTGGGGGCATCAGTAATAATATTCACGACCATACCCATAGCACTCGAACCATAAAGGGCTGAAGCTGCTCCTTTCAATATTTCAATCCTACGGATATTCGAGGTACTCAACCGCTCAAAATCAATAGGCCCGCCAGGCGTACGGGTCAATCGTTCTCCATCCACCAATATCAGGATATAACTATTTTCCAATCCCTGTACCTGAATATTATTCCCTCTGGGATCGATGTTAAAACGCAAACCAGGAATATTATATTCCAATACGTCCATCATACTCTCATAATCATTGCGCTGTAATTCACCGGCAGACACCACCCTTGTCATCACCGGAGCATCCTTAATAGCTCTCTCTGTACGCGTTCCGGTCACAACAACCTCGTCCAGATCCAATAAACTTTTTCTCAACTGAATAACAACTCCTGATGTCACTCCAGCGACAATCTCAACCTCCTGTATAGAATATCCCACAGAGCGGACTGTCAGTTTATTTTTACGGTTTGCCGGAATATCTACACTGAAATTACCTTCCATATCACAAACACTCCCCCACCCCAATCCGGCAACACTTATCGTAGCTAACGGTATTCCCTCTCCGGTTTCAGTATCTACCACTCTTCCCGATAATTTTACAGTACGGATTTTTTCAAACGGCCCATCAGGTATAGCAGATTGTTGGGCCACCCCAGGAAGCACATTCAACATCAGCACACACCAAAGAATAAATAACAAACATTTCATATCTATCTTGCATTTTCAATTGGACAAATACATTGCTGATCCTTTATTATTGTGCACACAATATCTTCTGACTGCACCGCAGCACAGTTGAATTTTAACCAGAACCTAATTTCACTGATTAAGACTATCATTCATCTGTAAAAACTGTTACAGATCCGGACCAATAACGAATACACCGCCATTCATACGGTCCTTTTGTGCCAATAAAAACAATTGCTGTATTTTTTTCTTCTATTATTCTTTTCCCCGAAAATAATAGAGATTTTCTGATTCAGGCAGGTCTTCTGACTTACTCCGTCTGTTTCGCCTTCCCAAGCCGAAGCTCAGTGGCATGAGGTGATACAGACATTTCCGTATATACGGAAAGAGATTACAGCAACGGGTATTGTCCCGGATTTACACCGGATTCCCTCACATCCCATTTAGAAAAAATAGGATTCACCAAAATCATTGCAAATATATATAAATAATTAAATATATGAAAATTTAAATAATATTTATTCTAAAGTCACTCCGGAATGTAAATAATCCCGCCGTTTTCCAATTCATACGCCACCCCGACTTTACGCCCTTTACGTCCGGTACTTTCTTTGTTTTCAGAGGGCCGGTAACGGTTAATTTTCTCTCCTTCCTTTGTAATAATTTCCATATTATCCTTACCGGGATTTTTTACAATGGTATAATTTTCTTTAGAAAAAATCTCCGTCATATTGAATTTTGTAACCAAAGCCACCATTAAAGCTACAGCAAATACCATAGCCACATCGAAAAGATTGGAGAGCATACTTACCGGATCATGTTCTTCGTGCCGGGAAAAACGACGACGGCTCATTTTAGCTCCCCCTTTCCCCGTATTTCCTCACTTTGTGCCAGTAATCCAGACAGAAAGTCCAGATTCAACAGATCTGTATCCATCCACTTTTGTTTTACCTGTAACAACACATATCCGATAGCCCCGGAAAACAAACCGATTACCGTAGTGGCAAAAGCTACCTGCATATTGTAAGCCATAGAACCTATATCACCCGTAGAAAGTCCCACTAATGCAGGCCCCATAGGAATTAAAGTCCCCATCAATCCTAAAATAGGCCCGAATTTCGTCAGATTTTTTGCGACATTCAAACGTGACATAGCCTCTATTTCATACTCTCCAATCAAATGATCCCGGTGGACAGAAGTCATCTCAGGCTGTAAAAGCCGGGAAGCTGTTTCAATAAAAGGCGTCATTTTCTGTCCTTCCAGAATGACAGATAATTTTGCTACATACTCTGCCTTCAAGCCGTTTAAAGTCCCGGAAAGTTGTTTTTCAATTTTACGCCGTTCCAGGTATTCCCCATAAAAACCTCCTAATAACAGAAGAGCACGGACAAAAAGAAATAATAATCCAACCATAACCGGTACCAATAACCCGTTTGAGATCCAGAATAATACGTTTGAAACACTTTCCATATTCTTAAAATTTACATTTTTTCTTTTTGCAATACCTGAAATACTGTATCAGGAAACCGACACAAACACATGTAAATAAAGTGAACATCACTCCGGACATCTGTCTCCAGTCAACAGACTGTTCTCCCTCTCCGGTTTGTACCGCCGGATGAAATACCGCACAAGAAACTACTGCCAGAAATAGCAAAAAAGCCAGAATCCCGGTCAATTCCAAACGGAATTCCATCTCGGGAATCAGTTTTCTGAAAAGCCATGTTCCACCACATAAAAAAAGTAAAATCCCCAACGTTAATCCCCATGTCTCCCATAAAAAATCCGCTCCAGGCAGAGCAAAAAATAAACAAACATGCAGATATGTCAAAGCCGGAAATAAAGATAAACAAAGATTAAACTGCATCCAATTTTCCCGGAAAGTCATCTTTTTTCCGAACCACTTCTGCATGCTCACCCAACACTGCCCCACTGTAAGCAAAAGATCAAACATGATTGCCAGGGAAAGGTTCATCAAAGTGGAATACTCTGTTATCTGTTCATCCACCCACTGCTTGCTCCAGGAAAGCATATAGTCATGCTCTGCAATGATCCACCCCCCACACAATATGCCAACACACAAGACATTCCACCATCCCGGAGAAAGACTCAGGCTTATGACTGACTTTAAGATAGCCAGAACCGTTAATAGTATCAGAATATTGCTCATATTCTACTGACTTCTCATTTTCCCTGAACACATTTGATGAAAGCTTTTCAGTCTTTACCTACTGCGTATCCTTTTTTCTTCGCAGTCATATCTACCGCTTTATGTCCGGCAGCAAAGCGGGCATGAGCGATAAACAATTCCTGAATTGCCGGATTTTCACCCAAACCTTTCAGATACAGATTTACTTTATAACCCTGTTTTTCCAGGTTTTCTTTCCATTCTCCGGCAATATCATTTTTGGCATGATCACCGGCCACAAACATCAGGGGAGCTAAAGTCACAGTCTGTGCTTTTCCTGCTTTCAGTAAACGTAAAGCATCCTCATAGGCGGGATAACCTTCCACTGTGCCCACGTGATACCTGGGGTGGCCTTCCGCTTTCAACATGTAGTCGAACATAGCATAAGAAGCCGTAGCAGGATCGGGGGTTCCATGTCCCACCAACAACTTCTGACCTCCCTTGAAAGCCTGATCCATCGCTCCGGTAACAGCCTTCCCTACAATAGCATAATCTTCAGGTGCATAGAGTAACGGATTGCCGACGCGAATATCTTTAAAATTCAATGAAAGACTTTCCACTTCGCGACGCAACTCCTTCATTTCAGTACCTTCAATGATATTAGACGATTGTACCAGCACATGTGTATATCCATCCTCATGCAGTTTGATCAATGCCTCTGTCGGATTCATTTTTTCCACACCACGGGCTTTCATCCTTCGTATAATGATCCGGGAAGTCCATGCCTCCCGCACCTCCACGCCGGGAAAAGCCGCTTTCATTTTTTCATTGACCGCATCGATGGTCAGTTCACGGGTATCATCATGGGTAGTTCCGAAATGCACAAGCAGCACAGCTGCTTTGTCGCGTGGTCCCAAATTTCCGAACAGATCGGATTCAATATAATTTTCATCCGAATGAGCACGACAAACGGAAGCTGTAAACAAAGTGAATAATAATAATAACAATAACAATCTCATAGATTTTCTTTTATAGTGATATAATCATGGTTTAATGCTTAAGCCGTACCGTCAGACTCACATACAGGGAACGACCCGGAGTAAGCGTAGAGTAGTTGCTGTTCCACGGACGGTCGTCGACTTTATCGAACAGGTTCTCGATACCGAACCCGGGCTCCAACACCACAGATCTCAGATTGAAAGAGTGATGGGTATTCAAATCCCATTGCGAAAAATCCGGGGCCGGATCATAGTAATAAGTCTTGGAATACCGTCCTTCCTGAATCCGGCCGTTCAGATTAATATTCAAACGGTACAATCCCCAACGGTGTTCCCACCGTGCATTGGCAGTCCAGGCATTTTTTACACTCTTATCTATGGGTTTATCCGTCGTCTTATCTTTTGTATCCATAAAATTATAGGCACCACCCACTGAAAAACCGGCACCAATAACAGCATTAAGAGTAAATTGTAACCCTTTCACTTCTGCCTTATCGATATTCGCACGTTGCTGGGCCTCATCGTGTTTACCGTAACCCATGTTCTCTGCAATCTGAGGATCAATGTCCTTGTAATTGATCATATCCCGGATTTTATTGATATACCCTGACACAGAGAAAGTGAAACGCTGATACACATATTCGGCATTCAGCATGTAATAATTGCTTTTCTCCGGTTTCAGGGCCAGGTTGGGAATGGTCACCATATCCCTGGTTTTTGCCACATCCGTTGCATAAAGCTGCGACAAGGTCGGCGTACGGAAACCGGAAGCATAGGAAGCCCGGAAATTGAAATTTCCCAGTTTATAACGCAATGCTACATTGGGAGTTGCATAGTTCTTGAAATATTGATTGTATACATACCGCACTCCGACCACTGCCTGGAGATTTTCCAGCAGGCGGATTTCATCCTGTAAGAAAACCGACATCGTATACATTTTCTCTCCGTCCAGATCGTCGGAGACACTCATCAGGTCTTCATTCACATACTCCATTCCGGCAGAAACTTTCTGAGCCTTCCCTATCTTAAAGATACCCTTCAAAGAACCGTTGTAGTAGTGAATGCGTTTACGGGTTTCTTTTCCGAGAGGCTTTTCTCCGGGTTTCCAGATGGAGTCATAGCGGGATGTAAAATTATCGGAATAAAAATCAGCATCGATATAAGCCGATTTGTTAATCATGTATTTCGCGTTAAAGCCATAAGTATAGGTTTCATGTTCCATATTGTATTTGTACACAGATACAGGGCGGTCGTTCTCCCAATTGTAATAGGTGCCGCGCACACCAAAAGACAAACGGTCGTTCAATGCATAGGAAAAACGCTGATTGACGGTATTGGAAAAAAAGGCTGTAGATGCTTCCTTATCCGTGGGCTTGTCCTTCTCCGGAGTACGGTACTTTAGCTTAGTCTTTTTATCCGTGGCATAAGCCGCTTCCAAAGAATTCAGCTGCCAGCCATCCGCCTGTAAACGCTGGTAGGAAGTATACGAGCCGAATTTTCCGGCATTAAAATCGGCATTTACAGCTTCAGAAAAACGTCCCTTACTGCCGTAACGAGTATCACTAGAAAGGTTGACCCTGTTTTTAGCATCTTCGGTAATGATATTGATCACCCCTCCGATAGCATCGCTCCCGTAAAGGGCCGAAGCAGCCCCGTTCAGGATTTCCACCCGTTTGATATTGGCGACATTGATACGGGCGATCCGGTCGTCTCCGGCAAGCCGCCGTCCGTTCTCGAGCACCAGTATATAATCATCGCTCAATCCGTTCAGACTCATCGTGGTTCCCATACCGCTGGTTACAAAGGCAAAAGCCGGATTCATTTTTGTCAATACTTCCTCCATGGTCGAAAGGTTAGCTTCCCGGATGTCTTTGGACGTAATCACCGACACAGGTACAGGACTATCCTTCATCCGGTGATGTGTCCCGGTACCCGTGACCACCACCTGCCCGATATTGATATGGCTATCCTCCAAACGAATCAGTACATTGGCCTCGCTTCCCTTCGAAGTATACGACAAGGGGGCATAACTCACATGACTTACCCGCAATACATGTGTTCCTTCAGGTAAATTCCGCAGGATAAATTCTCCTTTTGCATTGGTTGTACAACCTGCCAGGCTATGGTCTACACGAATATTCGCCCCGTCTACAGGACGGCCGGTTTCCAGACTTACTACTTTACCACTTACCGTCACCTGTGCCAAAACAGAAACAACTTCCAACAACATCACTGTTGCGAGCACACACCATTTTTTCATGAATCAGTTTAAAAATTTAGATGTTTACAATAGCATTTCTGACCCCGGAAACACTTTATTCACTGTATAACTCTGGCAGGTCTCCTGACTTAGCCCCGAAAAGCAACCTTCCCGTCACAACGACAGTGGTGTAAGAAACTTTTCAATACACGGGCATTACAGTAGCGGGCACTGTTCCGGATTTCCACCGGATTCCCTTTTTCAGCGGATGATGAAATCACCTGCATACCAAAATCGGAACAAAGGTATATAAAAATGTGAATAAGTTCAAAATATATACAGCGAAGTAGTATAGATATTATGCCTATTATATCATATTCCTGATAGAAATATCATTTTTAAGAAAGACATAGGATTTCTAAAAAAGATGTTACTTTTATCCGGTAAAAAGTTACAGCTTATTCAAACAAATTATATGCAGACACCCCAATTTCTGATCGGAGCAGCTTCTTCGGGAAGCGGAAAGACAACATTTACCCTGGGCCTATTGCGGGCATTGCGTAAACGCGGAATGCAGGTGCAGCCCTTTAAGTGCGGACCGGATTATCTGGACACCAAACATCACGCGGCAGCTGCCGGACGGGAATCCTATAATCTGGATGCTTTTATGTCGTCGCCGAAACACATCCGGGAGGTATATTCCCGCCGCAGTGCAGAAGCCGATGTCTGTATCACCGAGGGAGTGATGGGACTATTCGACGGTTACGACAACATGCGGGGAAGCAGTGCCGAGATTGCGGGTATCCTGGAGATTCCGGTGATATTGGTCGTCAATGCCCGTTCGACAGCCTATACTGTCGCTGCCATACTCTATGGTTTCAGGCATTTCCGCCCCGAAGTAAAAATTGCAGGG
>CAJMQA010000122.1 GCA_905215395.1 uncultured bacterium
GAAGATACGGGATATATGGCCAGGGCGGCTTTTATCATGGACCGGATGATGCACAAGATCGGATTACACGGAAAATCATTTATTCCATTGCTGATCGGTTTCGGATGCAATGTACCGGCTATTATGGCTACACGTACATTGGAAAGCCGGCGCGACCGGATCATGACTATGCTGATTACTCCTTTTATGTCATGTAGTGCCCGTTTGCCGGTGTATATTTTATTAGTATCTGCTTTTTTCCCGGTCTATCAGGGATTGGTGCTTTTGTCGATTTATCTGATCGGTATACTCTTGGCTATTGCGACCTCTCTCTTGCTGAAGAAAACCTTATTTGCCAGGTCGTCTGATCCTTTTGTGATGGAATTGCCTCCCTACCGGATGCCGACCATGCGGAATACTACGATTCATATGTGGAATAAAGCCGGACAATATCTCAGAAAGATGGGGACGATCATTTTGTTCGCTTCGGTTTTAATCTGGGCTTTGGGATATTTTCCTTTGCAGAGACCGGAAGAGCAGGGCGAACATCTTGAAAATTCATACATCGGCCGGATTGGGAAGACGATAGAACCGGTCATAGAACCACTTGGATTTGACTGGAAGATGGGGGTGAGTATTGTTACCGGTTTGGCTGCTAAAGAGATTGTTGTCAGCACAATGGGTATCCTTTACCATGTCCCTGATGCGGAGGAAAACTCACAAAGTTTGATTGAAAGTATACAAAAACAAGAGGATAGCTTGGGACAGAAGGTATTTACCCCCTTGGTGGCTTATGGTTTTATGTTATTTATTCTGATTTATTTCCCTTGTATGGCAGTTATTGCAGCCATACGTAAAGAAGCCGGATGGAAATGGGCACTTTTTACCATTTTTTATACCACGGCTCTGGCTTGGGTGGTTTCATTCTGCGTATACCAGATAGGAAGTTTATTGTGATATGATACAGGACATCATTGTTTATCTTATTATTGCTTTGGCTTTGGGAGGAGCTATCAGATATGGCTGGCGGAAGTTAAAGGCTTTGAAAAATAAAAATACTGTCAGTGCTTGTAGAGATTGTCCTTTGAGAAAAAATTGCCATAAAAAAATACCCGGACAAAATGATTGTCCGGGTTGTTGCGAATGAATCAGAAAAGCTTCAGGGTAATACTTTCTGCTTCTTTTCGTCTTCGTATTTTTTCTTTTTCTCCTCTGCGGAATACGTATACTAAACCGTATTCTTCACACATGTATCTTTTTTCTTCTTCGTCCTTGACTCCCTCAAAGTAACGCTCCACTTCGTTCCATACTTCCAGGATTAAGGCATCTGCATCATCACGGTATTGAGCGACATTTCCGCTTTCCCGGGCGGAGTTATTCTGGAATTGTTTCTGTCGCATATAGTTCTCCCGGAAATTTTCATAATTTACCTTTACCAAAGCTATGGAAGGACAATAAATGGGATTCCCACCTCCGCTGCTGATCCGGCTCTGCTCTCCCGTAATCAGTTTTTCTCCCCATTGTAACAGATCCTGTTCCGTTAATAAGGAGGGGACTTTGGAACTTGTCTCATCCAGTCCATAGAAACTACGTGCTGAAGGTTTCAGTTCTCCTCTGGCTATACAGAAGTTCAGCACTTGTATGAAATGAGAAATATAAAGCCTGGCTTTTTTTGTATAGTCTGAAAATTTCTGACTGTTATCGGATTGTTTTTCACGAGCTATTTTGGAGTTGGTGATAGCAACTTCAAATTTAGGTAAGAAAAACTCTATCTTCTGTTTTAAAGCAAAAGGGTATGCAATTGTGTCTATTTCAAGATTCTGGCCTTTCTTCAAAGCTGCTTTTAATGCCCTGATCCTCGCTGCATCTGTATTTGGTAATCTTCTGTAAGGCATGAGCTTATACTTTTAAAAAACGATAATTAATGTTTTGCGAAGATATGGAAAAAAAACAGACAAACCAATATTCGTATGTGAGTTTTTTCGCTTTTTTGCTCCTATTGCTTGATATTCTTATAGTTGTTGTAGGTGTCCAATACTGATTGAACATATTTGTAGGTTTGAACACCGTTACAGTAACCGTTTTTTGCGACGGGATCCCGGTAATATTCCGGTTTGTTTTTATGCAGAATATAGAAGTCAACATTGTTGTCCCAGACATTGGGATTTTTCCCGTATTTCTGGGCCAGGCGTATGGCGTCAAGAACGTGCCCTGCCCCGGCATTGTAGGAGGCCAGTATGAATTTTACCCGTTCGGTGGA
The DNA here is from genome assembly GCA_905215395.1 of uncultured bacterium. Taxonomy (GTDB): domain Bacteria; phylum Bacteroidota; class Bacteroidia; order Bacteroidales; family Marinifilaceae; genus Odoribacter. The sequence continues at coordinate 2,240 of CAJMQA010000122.1, forward strand.
ATCAATAGGAAAGACAGAAAAATATTTATCTAGATATTTTAGGTATTCTACTCCGACATATACATTACTATCGGGTTGGAAATAGTCGGTGACTTTAAATTGATCTGCTGTTTCCGGAATGACCTGCATAAGTCCGTAAGCTCCGACTTCAGATTCTGCTTCCGGATTGAATTGGGATTCTGTATATACGAGAGCAGCTAGTAAACGCCAGTCCCAGTTTAATTTCTGACTTTCTTTTTTCAGCAGTTGGTCGAATACAGAGATGTCCCCTTTCTTTATCAAAGCGTATTTGGAGGTATGGTGGGGGACCAGAGGTCGGTTTCTGAAATACCGGTTATACAGGTAATTCAGTTTTCCGCTTTTGCGTATTTGCTTCAGCCAGGCATCTATTTCTGCTGTTAAAAGTTTAGCTTCCGGTTTAGTAGCCCAGGAAACAGCTATATCACCTTTTAGCTTAAAAGAATAATCGATGTTATTCATCGAATAGCTGGAAGCTTGGGCAATGTTTTCGTCTATGACCGTATAGTCGATTTCACCTGTTTCTACCAGATGGATTAACTCCTCGTAGGAATAATGCTCTATCTCTGTGATATAAATGTGGATGTTCAGGGAGTCCTGTATTTGTTGTAAAACTTTTTTATAGGAGGAGGCGCTTTTGGAGATAAAAATTTCTTTACCATCCAGTTCCGAATGATTTTGTATGGGAGCACTTTCTTTATGACGTACCAATACTTCGTCTGTCTTAAAAAAAGGTTGGCTGAAACTGAGCCGTTCTTTGCGTTCCGGGGTAGGGGTCAGACTGACTGCCAGCAGGTCGAAAAAACCTTCTTGCAATCTGTGGATGGCAGTATCAATATTATTGTTTACTTCAATAATCCGGAGTTTTACTCCCAGGTATTCGGCAAAATCCTGTGCCAGATCATAATGAAAACCCCGGGTAATTCCCCGGTAAACATAGTAGTCTGTTGTATTGTAAAAGGTAGATATATCCAGAGTGCCTCTTATCATGATTTTTTCCAGAACCGAAGATTCCGGTAGGATCATTGCTGTTTTTTCTTCTTTACCGGAATTACAGGCACAGCAAAGAAAAATAGCTACATATATGGCTACCTTTTGAATTGACATTGGGTAAAATTACGAAAAATTCTGGGAAGTCAAATGAGGGATCAATTAAAAAAATCCCACTTGATTCCAAATTTCAACATGGCCGGATTGATCGGATAGTTCATAGCACTGAATAAATTGCCGTGGTCTTTCAGCAAATAATTCAGATGTTCATATTTGACGAAAATGTCTGCCCGTTTGATACGGATATCCAGGAATACATCGATTTTTGGATAATTCCCGGTTTTGAATTCCCGCTGATTATAGAACTGCATGATGGAAGGCATATAGTTGTCTGCGTAGAATTTGGTATTGTAAAATATGTCGAATCCAATCTGAAGGAATAGAGCTTTTTTGAACAGATGATTCTGATAATAGTTGTGTGAATAAACCGATACGGCAGGTAGGGAAAGAATATCCTCCTGGGTACTTTTCTGGAAATAGACATTCTGGTCAAAATAAAAATTACCCAAGCGGAAATTTTGTTTTGCCCAGGCAGTGAAAACCATTAATGTTTTACTGGTCTGTTGCGGCATTGCCGTTGTATCCAGGTAGACATAACTGAATATATTAGTGATACCTGCTCCTAAGTCAGTACGTAAGCGTTGGTTGACATATTGCCCGTCTACTTTGATGGTCTTGATGGCGTTAAAGTCGTTTTCCCAGATGTTGTGGTTACCTACATAGCGGGAAAAGAATGGATTTACGCTTTTTAATTCGATTGTTGCATTGGCTCTGAGATAAGAACTTCTGTCTTTTCGTAAAGCTTGTTGAATGTAGCCGTCAAATTTGAAATTTCCTGCATAATGGCCTAGCAAACACAGTCTTCCGGCTACATCGTATGTCAGCATGACATTAGTATCTACATTGAAAATACCGGCAGTGATATAGGTCCCCGAATATTTTGATTTTCCAAAAGTTTGAATACGATTGACAGAATCATAATCAGTCCGGTGGTCATAAACCTCATGTTTGAAATCCAGACCAGCATAAATGCCCGGAAGATACTTGTATTTAGGATGTTCATTCAAGACAAATTTGGCCGAGAGGTCATATACGTGATTGATCACATGATCCAGGGTAGATACGCTATCTATATAGGTGTGCCGGTAAAAATCCAGAGGAACACTCTTTTCCTTAAAGCGGGTTTCATTTTCTTCCATTCTGAAGTTGAAAACAGCTTTGGCCGGATAGGTGTTGAATGTGTCGGTTGAGGTAGTGATCTCTTTGGCATTCCCGATGTTATACTGCCCCTGAATCTGGAAGTTGGTATTTCTGTAATTGTTGGTAACATCTCCGCTGGAAATACGGACCGGTATATTTTCTGCTTTTTGATCGGTTGAGTCAGTAATGAACGCGAGGTCTTTTATACCTCCGTTTTCAGTGATGTGACCGTTGTTCTGATTCAGAAAAAGAGAGAAAGTGATTCTTTCTTTCTCATAGGTGGAAAACAAAGAGAAATTGTATGCCTTGGATTTTTGATTCATGTAACGTCCGTCACTGGAAATCAGATTGTAACGGATTCCGGCACTCCACCAGGGACGAATGTTCTGGACATGCCATATGTCCAGCATATTTTCTGCTTTTCCTTTTCCTCCACCAGTGAAATATTTCAGACGTGTAAAAGGGGTGGTGGTATTGAAATTTAACATTTCTTCCGGTTTGAACAGGAAAGCCCGGATAGTAGTCAGTGGATAATAATCCTGAGCTGTTTCACGGTTGATGAACAAATTCGATTCATAGGGGGAAGGGAAATTTCCCAGATAGGTATTGGAAATACTCTTTTTAAAAATATAGTTATAGTTGTGAATACCGTCCAGAAGAGTGTCCAGAGGGATATCCTGTTTGTATACACCATTACGTTCCCATTGCCAGGTGTAACGGAAATGAGGAACATTAGATTCCTTGACAGAGTCCTGGTCGTGCTCACGGTCTCTCTGCATATCCGGTGGCATTTCCGGGTCAAATTCACTTTGAGCCGGACAAACCAGGTGGAGTATTACAAATATGAATATGCCAATAAATTTTTTCATCGCTGCAAATATACGTAAACTTTTAAAACTCTCATAAATTACTTACTTTTGTCCCTTGGAAAAATGTTTTTTCCGAAGAAAGATTAATATTATGGATAAAAATCAACAAGTTGTAGAACCGGAAGAGGAAGGAAAATCCTTGAATTTTATAGAGCAAATCATTGAAGAAGAGATTGCTGCAGGTAAGAACGGAGGTAAAGTTCATACCCGTTTCCCGCCGGAGCCCAATGGATATCTGCATATCGGACATGCGACGTCGATATGCCTGAATTTTGGCTTGGCTGCCAAATATCAGGGGGCATGTAATCTGCGTTTCGATGATACAAATCCATCCAAGGAAGATGTAGAATTTACAGATGCTATTCAGGAAGATATAAAATGGCTGGGATTTCAGTGGGACGGAGAAGTGCATTATGCTTCGGATTATTTTCAGCAATTGTACGATTGGGCTGAGCAAATGATTCTGGAAGGGAAAGCTTATGTCGACGATCAGTCGGCAGAAGAGATCAGTGCCGGAAGGAAAACTATAACAGAACCTGGTGTGAACAGTCCCTACCGGAACCGTTCTGTTGAGGAAAATCTGGATTTGTTCCGCCGTATGAAAAATGGGGAGTTTGAAGAAGGTAGCCGGGTATTGCGGGCGAAAATCGATATGGCTGCTGCCAATATGCTGATGCGTGACCCGATTATGTATCGTATTATATATTGTAACCATCACCGTACGGGAGATCAGTGGTGTATTTACCCGATGTATGATTTCACACATGGACAGAGTGATTATCTGGAAGGAATAACCCATTCCATCTGTACACTGGAATTTGAAATTCATCGTCCGCTTTACAATTGGTTTCTGGATCAACTGACCCATACGGAATATCGGCCGCGGCAGATTGAATTTGCACGCCGTAATCTGAACTATACGGTGATGAGCAAACGTCGTTTGCTGGAACTGGTTCAGAAAAAATATGTTGCAGGCTGGGATGATCCCCGAATGCCGACCATCTGTGGCTTAAGGCGCAGAGGATATACTCCTGAGTCCATCCGTATGTTTGCCGAAAAAGTGGGGGTTGCCCGCAGAGAGATCGTTGTGGATATGGCTTTGTTGGAATATTGTGTCCGGGAACATCTGAATAAAGTGGCTCCGCGGGTAATGGCGGTGCTGGATCCTGTAAAAGTTGTACTCGATAACTATCCTGTTGGTAAAACAGAATATATGGAGATTGAAAATAATCCGGAAGATGAGACTGCCGGAACCCGGCAGGTTGCTTTCTCGGGCGAGATTTATATTGAGCGGGATGATTTTATGGAGGATGCTCCGAAGAAATTTTTCCGCTTGACACCGGGACAGGAGGTACGCCTGAAAGGAGCATACATCATAAAATGTACGGGAGTAGAAAAAGATGCCGACGGGAATATTTCGGTGATCCATTGTTCCTATGATCCGGATTCCCGAAGTGGGAGTGGTTCCGAAGCCAGTAACCGGAAGGTGAAAGGAACCTTGCATTGGGTGTCTGCTGCAGATGCTATAAATGCAGAGGTGCGCTTGTACGACCGTTTGTTTAAGGATGAAGATCCTGCAGGACATAAAGATGTGGATTTTAAAGAGTTTATCAATGAAGATTCCCTGAAGGTTTTGAAAAATTGTAAGCTGGAATCGGGTTTGAAATCTGTAAAAGCCGGAGATCGTTTTCAATTCCAACGTCTTGGCTATTTCTGTGTAGATCCTGATTCAACAGAAAATACTTTAATATTTAATAAAACAGTAGGATTGAAAGATACCTGGGCTAAAGCCCAAAAATCATAAATTATGCAGATTAAAAACGCAAAAAAAGAAGTCAGATCTTATCTTCTGATTACACTTGGTATGCTCATTTACGCGGTGGCTGCTACCGGTTTTTTAGTGCCGAATAAGATTGTTGGTGGGGGTGCTACCGGTTTGAGTACTATTATTTATTACTTGTCGGGCGAGACTGTGCCGGTAGGGGTCGGATATTTTCTGATTAATATTGTATTGGTCGCGATCGGTTTGAAAGTGTTAGGACCGAAGTTTGGAATCAAGACTGTATTTGCCATTATTATCGGTAGTGTATTTTTAAGTATATTGCAACCTTTGATCCCTGATGCTCTTGTCAGTGATAAATTTATGAGTGCTATCATTGCAGGTATGTTGACAGGTTTGGGGATTGCTATTGCTATTTCTGAAGGGGGAAGTACCGGAGGTACGGATATTGTGGCTATGGTGATTACCAAATACAGAAATGTGAGCCCCGGAAAGATGATTATGTATTGTGATTGTGGTATCATTGCCAGTAGTTTGCTGATCAATTTTAATATTGAGGGTCTGATGTATGGGTATGTGATGATGGGAGTTGTTTCATTTACAATCGACTTTGTACTGACCGGGAAAAAACAGTCGGCTCAGTTGTTTATCTTTACTGATAAATACGATGAAGTGGCAGAACGGATTACTCAGGAAGTAAATCATGCCGTATCGGTGGTTGATTGTATGGGATGGTATACAAAACAGACCAGGAAAATGCTGATTATTGTAGTCCGGAAAAATGAGGCCATTGATGTTTTGAGGATAGCTAAACAGGTCGATCCGAATGTCTTTATGACAATGAATACAGTTATGGGGGTATTCGGAAAGGGATTTGAAGAGGTAAAAGGAGTGAAAGATTAAAATAAAAACTTTTGTTCTGCTATTAGGGACGCATCAATTGATTTTTATCGGCTGGTGCGTTTTTTTATGATCTCCGGGGTATATTTCTGAGTGCTCCGGGCGTTGGACGACAGATGTGTTATAATATAAAATACGAAATGCTGAAAAGATTATTTGGTTTCAATCCGGAGAATACTACGGTTCGCACGGAGATTATGGCGGGTCTTACGACTTTTCTGACGATGGCTTATATTCTTGTTGTCAATCCTAATATATTGAGTGCGGCAGGTATGGATAGAGGAGCCCTGTTCACGACCACAATAATGGCGTCGTCATTTGCTACTTTGCTCATGGCTTTTGGGGCCAAATTGCCTTTTGCATTGGCTCCCGGGATGGGGTTGAACGCTTTTTTTGCTTATACCGTCTGTATGACCATGGGATACTCCTGGGAGTTTGCTCTGACTGCGGTATTCCTGGAAGGGATTATTTTTATTATTCTGACAGTAACAAACCTGCGGGAGAAGATCGTCGACGCGATTCCTGAGTCGCTGAAAAATGCCATAGGAGTTGGCATTGGCTTGTTTCTTGCTTTCCTGGGATTACAGAATACTGGTATCATTGTTAAAAACGATACTACCCTGCTCGCTCTGGGAGATATTACGTCAGGGCGTCCGCAGCTGGGATTTGTTGGCTTGATTGTTACGGCAATCTTTTTGGTAAAGAAGGTGCGTGGTGCTCTGTTATTCGGTATTTTACTGACAACCCTGATCGGTATACCGATGGGCATAACCCATATCGAGGGTATTCTGAGTGCGCCTCCTTCGATAGCTCCTATTGCTTTTAAGTTAAAATGGGAACATGTCTTGTCTGTTGAAATGGTCGTTGTCGTCTTCACTTTTCTTTTTATGGATTTATTTGATACGATAGGCACTCTGGTTGGAGTGGCAACAAAGACAGGAATGATGAAGGATGGTAAAATTCTCCGTCTGAAACAAGCATTTTTTGTAGATGCTGTCGGGACGACAGTCGGTGCTATGCTTGGGACGAGTACTGTGACGACATTTGTAGAAAGTGCTTCTGGCGTTGGTGTGGGAGGGCGTAGCGGATTAGCCGCTTTTGTGGCGGCACTCTGTTTCCTGGCTGCCTTATTCCTGTCTCCTTTCTTTCTTGCTGTACCCGGAGCCGCTACAGCCCCTATATTGGTGTTGGTTGGCTTGATGATGATTTCTTCCATCCGTGAAATTGATTTGACAGATTATTCAGAAGCCATTCCGGCATTTATCTGTATCATTTTTATGCCCTTTGCATGCAGTATCTCGGAGGGCATTGTTTTGGGTATGCTCAGTTATATGGTGATAAACCTGTGTTGTGGAAATTACAGGAAGTTGTCGTGGACAATGTGTATCTTGAGTACACTTTTTGTGGTGAAGTATTTTATATAAGGTGGAGGGGGAAGAGTATATTTGTTTGTATTATTTCCATCTGTCCATCAGTCTGTTACGAAAAAGT
>CAJMQA010000123.1 GCA_905215395.1 uncultured bacterium
CCCGGTTTACCTGATATTGTTGAAGTAATTTTTCGGTTTCGGCTGTCATCATCTGCCGGGGTACAGGATTGATCGCCGGTTCTCCAACAGCAATCCCCAAGCCAGGCAAAGTCACCGTCCCGACGCCCTTTCCGGCCTGAAAGAATACGCCTGCCCGGTCACACAGTTCCACCCTTGCCCTGATTTCCTGTCCATGCGTCACGTCAGGATCATCCCCGGCATCTTTCACGACTGAGCAAAGCACAGCCTGTCCGGATATTTCTGTCCCTGACAAGGGGAGTGTCACCTCTTCACCACAGGGTAAAGTGATCTGTACCTCCGGCTGTAATTTTCCCGTCAATAAAGTCATCAATGCCGCTTTTGCCGCAGCACAGGCACAACTGCCCGTTGTAAAACCACTCCGCAATTCATAAAAACCGGGTAAAAGGCGTTCCACCCGGTGTCGTAATCCATGTGCTCCGGTGACCACATAAAACCGGTCCGATAAAACAGGCCGTTTCACCACTACGACAGGGATACCATACTTGCGTGCAGCTTGCAGCTTTTCCATAAAAAAACCCGATTCCCCGCTTTCTTTCGTCAGTATCGCATCCGGCTGCAAACGTTCAAACAATTCCGCCTCATCAGTACCTTCACGCCAAAAGACAAGGCGTTCCGAAGGGAAGCCGTATTTTCCGGCCAAAGCAACAGATTCAGGGCGATCGAGTACGCGAAACCACGAAGGATGCTGTGCCCAATATTTTTTCAATTTCGGGATGGTCTGAACGCCGGATAAAGCCAATAAGTTGCATATTCCGTGCGCCACAAGCCAGTCCGCAGCTTCCTCGTAGGTATCACACCAGATACAATCCGGATCCCGGGGAGGATAAGTCCGTTCGTAACGGATCACCGGAATATTCAATTCTTCTGAAACTTCTGCGATATGACGGTGCAATTGCTCTGCAAAAGGATGCGCCGCATCCACCAGCAAACGGATTTCCTTCTCCCGGCAAAAAGCAAGCATCTGTTCCTGGTCCATGGCTCCGGTGAGGTGGATCCCGTGCTTGCACTCCAATTGCTGCCATGTCCCTTTTGTCGAATAAAAATAGGTTTGCCCGGCACCCTCGAGCACCTCCACCGCTGCGCGGCCTTCCGTCGTTCCGCCAAATATCAGAATCATCGTACTTCTGCTTTTAAGGCCGGAACATATGTTTAAAATGACTGGAGTAGAGTTTGGACAAGCCTTCGCGGTTGCCGATCGCCTCTCCCACAACAATCATCGTAGTCAGGGTCAGTTTATTCTCCCGCATGATAGCAGCCAAATTCCGCAATTCTCCCCGGAATATCTTTTCGTCCTTCCAGGTCAGGTGATAACAGGCCGCCACCGGAGTCTCCGGCGGGTAACATTCGAGCAATTCCCGCTGCACCTCATCGGCAATGGAAGCACTCAGGAAAATACACATCGTACTTTGCGAACGGGCCAGCAAGTGCAATTTTTCCTTCTCAGGCATGGGCGTTCGCCCTTCTCCCCGGGTCAGAATGATGCTCTGTACCTTTTCAGGGATGGTAAACTGCGACTGTAAAGCAGCAGCAGCAGCCAGAAAGGAAGAAATACCCGGCGTAATGTGGTATCGCATTCCATATTGATCGAAAAAGGCCATCTGCTCCTGTATCGCCCCGTAAATACAGGGATCTCCCGTATGCAGCCGTACAATAAACAATCCGCGGTCATAGAACTGCTTCATCAGTGCGAACTGTTCTTCCAGGGTCATTGAAGCGGAGCTGCGCACCGTGGCTCCGGGCTTAGCATAATAAGTCAGTTCGACAGGCACCAGGCTCCCGGCATATAAAATCAGATCGGCTTTTTCCAACAACCGTTTTCCACGCACCGACACCAGTTCAGGATCGCCGGGTCCGGCTCCGACAATCTCGATAAAACCTCCCCTTTCGGCCTCTCCGTTCAATGCCACGGCAAAGGTGAAATCATTTCCCGGAGTCACCTGCCCTTTTTGTTTTTCCAGAACCAGAGAACTGTTTCCGGCACTTTTCATCGATGTAGCCTCCGACACACTATATACTCCGGTCACCTCAAATACCTTCTGTGAAGGATTCGGCACCTCTATGTCTTTCAGATCTTCTACGCTGTAAATCTCTGCCGGAACTTCCCAATTGCCGGCCAGATCAGCCACCAAAGGTTCGTCTTTTTTCAGTTCGATCGTAGCAATCCGGCCTATTGCCAAAGGCGAAATGCCTTTCCGTTTTAATTCCTCACACAGGTAAGCCCAGATACCATCGGGTCTGCACTCCTTCCGGCATCCGATTCCCAAATGAAGAACGGGAGGATGATAATATAAAACAGGAACGGGAGATTCATATAAAAACGGAGTCACTGCAATGATCAGTTCGTAACGACCGGCAGGGATTTCCTCAAAATGATAATAGACATCTACATGCTCCGGACGGGAACTTTCCAGAAAATCGGTTCCTTTGTCCCGAATGTCCAGCAGCAAAGCAGTGGGACGCTTATTCACAAACAAGGTGATCAATTCGTTCATGGTCAGGCGGTAATCCACTCTCCAGCCATACTCTTTCGCCAGTGTGTCCAAAGCCCACAAACCGGTATTATCGCTCTGGGTGGTCACAACCGCCTCTGCTCCCAATATACGGGCCAGCCGGCGGGTCAGTTCGTTGGCACCCCCGACATGTCCCGAAAGCACAGAAATCACAAAACGTCCGGTGGCATCGATATTTACAACTGCCGGATCGGCATATTTAGAGGCTACACAAGGAGCAATCGCCCGCACACAAATACCCATGGCTCCGATAAATACAAAAGCATCGTAATCCCCGAAATGTTCTTCCGTAAAATTCAGAATCGAATCGATGGATACACACCCTTCGCGTTCAGCTACCGAGAACACAAAAGCCTCCTCTTTCAGCTCCCGCCGGAGTTGTGCAGCCGTTTTAGCTCCGCTGTCAGAAGCAATAATAATCGCCAGTTTCATATGGTTATAATTTGTTTTTCAACGGTCATATGGAGCCCTCATTTTATAATCATTCTCTTTGGCGTGCCAACGCACATGAGGGGCTCATATCTGTTTATAATAAATCAATAATCTTCTCTTCGGCCCGTGTCATTTTCTCTACCCCGTCCTCTGTCACCAGAAACGTATTTTCTATACCCACGGCACCGACACCACGAATCACAAATTTGGGTTCAAAGGCAAAAGTCATCCCGGCCTGCAACACATCCCGGGAGCGCGGACTCAGCACCGGCAATTCGTTAATTTCCAGTCCTACCCCATGGCCCACGAACTTAGCCTGAAAACGGGTTCCCATAAAACAATCCTCCAACCCTTCCCGCTCTGCAATCTTCCGGGCATGCAGGTACATATCGGCACAAGCCATTCCCGGACGGGCTTCAGCTTCCATGCAGGCCTGAATTTCCAAAGCCACCATCTGCGCGCGGTAAGCCTCATCCGGCAGTTTGCCGATCGAAAACACCCGGGTCATATCGGTCTGATAGGCCGTATAGTTTCCGGCCATATCGGCCATTACCGCCATCCCTTCTTTCAGTAAAGTACCGTTTGCCCCCAAAGGTCCCGAAGGATCCACCCCGGCACCTCCCAGTGCAAAATCAAAAGGAGAAGCCACTTCCGCATTCTCTCCGGCCAGCAGGCTTCCCATAAAAATATCCATATTTGAACCGAAAGCCCGGAAATAACCGATAGAACCGTGCAAACGCATGCGCCTTTCGATCTCGATCTGAAATTCCAGATCCGTCATTCCCGGACGGAAGCATTCCGGAATCTCCCGGCAGACCGCCTCGTGAGCCCTTGCAGAAATCCGCATCTGTCCGATTTCCCAAGGCGTCTTGATCGTCCGGAGCCGGCGCATCAAAGCCGATGCATTTCCGGTCTCTTCAGGACTGAATATTTTCAGCAAACGCTGGTAATCATTGTATGAAAGCTCATCTCCTTCCAGCAACAACTTCCGGGGCAGCGACATACCGATCTCCTGAAATAAGCCGGGCATCTGTTCCGGTTTACGGATCGGATGCACCCATTCATTCTCCTCCAGGGTCAACCGCTTTACAAACCAATAGGGACGTCCCTCCGCCGGCAGATAAAAATAGCCGTTGAATACCACTCCGGCGACATAAAACAGATTCATATTCATCGAAAGCAGGCAAGCATCCGCCCCCTCTTCGCGCATTGCCTGCTGTATATTTCTCCACTTCAATTCCAGCTCATTTTTCATAACTCCACTCCTCCCCCTGTATTTTATTGAAACATACTAATAAACAACATCACATTCAAAACGGTCACGATCCCACCCAGAATAAGCAGTATCCAGCGGGTAGAAGTCCGGTTTTTATATTTTCCCATCACCTTTTCCGAAGAGGTCAGATATACCTGTAAGAAAATCGTAATGGGCAACTGTATACTCAGTATCATCTGCGAATAAATCAGTCCCATAAAGGGATTGGATACCACCATGATAATCAGTAAAGCAATGACCAAAGATATCAAAACTCCCCAGCGTGAGTGGCTATCTTTTATATCATAAGGTTCCTTATATATCCCCGCAAAAACAGAACCAGCCGCCATCCCGGAGGTAATGGTCGAAGCGATTCCGGCAAACAACAAAGCAACCGCAAAAACAACGACAGCGTTATTTCCCAGAAGAGGTTGTAACAACGAACTGGCCTGTTCCAGCTCATTGAGAGAAGTCCCGTGTTTGAAAAAAGTAGCTGCTGCCAATAAGATCATCGCACTGTTGATGGCCCAGCCAATCATCATTGAAAGGAAAGTATCCCAGAATTCATAACGCAACTGCTTGCGGATAATTTTATCGTCTTCCAGATTCCATTGGCGGCTCTGAATCACCTCCGAATGCAAAAAGAGGTTATGCGGCATCACCACAGCTCCCAGAACACTCATAATCACAACCATCGAACCACTCGGGAAAGAAGGAGTTACCCACGCCAGTGCAGCTTCACCCCATTCAATATCCACCAACGACAATTCATAGATAAACGACAAGCCAATGATAGACACAAAGGCAATGATCCAACGCTCCATCACCCGGTAGGAATTGGTAAACAGCATGATCACCACGAAAATAGTCACCAGTATGGCTCCAATCCTCACCGGAACTTTAAACAACATCTCCAAAGCTATCGCTCCCCCCAGAATTTCCGCCAGCGAAGTCGAAACCGAAGCCCCCATTGCAGTATACAGCATCAACTTGGCATATCTGGGTTTTATATAGGTCATCGTCGCCTCGGAAAGACAAAGTCCCGTTGCAATTCCCAGGTGGGCCACATTGTGCTGTAAAACAATCAGCATGATTGTAGACAAAGATACCATCCACAGCAGCGTATAACCATAATCTGCCCCTGCCGCCAGATTGGACGCCCAATTCCCGGGATCAATAAATCCCACCGTTACCAGTAATCCCGGACCGATATATTTCAATATCTCCAAACCACCCAAACGCGGATGATGTTTGGCTGTTCTCAACGATTTTTTGACAAATTCAAACATAAATCTCAATTCATATGTACAAAGATAAGACAAAAACGCCGTAGCATTATTGCAAAATTGCCTGAATTACTTCGATTGGATTATAATCGTCCACAGCCAGACGACGGGCATCTGTTATACGAAACCCATATTTGGGGGTTAAGGTCCGGAATAAATGCAAGCTTTCCTCCGATACGGAATTGAACACCAGAACACCTCCGGCTAACATTTTGCCCGATAAAACAGCAAGAATGGCTTCCATCTTGCCTCCATGCCCACCGATAAAAACAGCATCTGGTTGGGGATAAGGGGAAAGATCAGTTTCGGTAAAGTCGCCGATGACAGTTGTTATTCCGGGAGTTCCGAATTTATGGCTATTGGCTTCCATCAATTCCCGTCCTTCTTCACGTTGTTCAAAGGCAGTAATCTGCAGATGCGGAAACTGTAATTTAGCCTCGATAGATACAGAGCCAGTACAAAATCCAATATCCCAGAAACTTTTCCGGTTGTGCAGGTCAAGCATACTCAGAGTCAACAGACGAACCGGCATTTTGGTAATCATTTTTACGCGTCCGTCTAACAAATGGAACTCGGATTCCGGAATTCCAAACCGACGTACCCGGGCAGCAATACGCTCCAGAATCAGGCAATTCGGGAAAGCATATTCGTTTCCGGCAACATCCGGCAAAAGCAAAGTCTGCACTTTTTCATCGGTATTTCCAAGCATTTCCCCCACCGACATCCGGTAATTATCATATCCATATTCTAACATCCGGGCAGCAATGGCCGAAGGTGTATGCTGACGGTCTGTCAGCACCCCGATCTTTTCCCTGCCCTCAATCAATGCCCGGTCAAACTCATGCCAGGGACGTCCGGTCAGGGAAACAATATGCATATCATGGTAAGGCATCACCAGACGATGAGCCAATATCTGCAACGAATTAAAATAAGGATACACCTTGATCACAGCTTCCGGCAAACGTTTTTGAACCGTGTTGGCAAAACCGAAAAATAAAGGGTCTCCGGAGGCAAAAACAACGATCTCTTCTTCGTCCGCATATCTGTCAAACACTGCATCCAGGGGTACCACGATGTCTATCCAGGTATGTTGCTGAGGTAAACGGTCACATACCAGTTCGTAATGCCTTTTCCCTCCGGAGAAAACAGAATGTGCTGCCACGATCTGATTCACTTCTTCACTGAAAGGCCTTGCAGCATTATCATCTATCCCAATGATATAAAATTTCTTCATCTGTTCAATAATCGCTGAAACTCTTCCAAATACTGTCCGATCTGATATCCGCTGACAAACCCGTGGTTTACGGACATAGCCAACGGCATCATCCACTTACCATTCTGCTCAGTCATCTTCCCAAAGGTAAAAATCGGTATATTCTGATGAGGCTGCCGGGGAATCGCCTGTTGCACACTGGTAAACCGATACCAGGGATTTACACTGATCAGCAGGACATCCCGACGGTGTTCATTTGCCCCGTGTGCTTCTCCTTCTCCCCGTTTCGCTGCTTCTACAAGAGGGGTGGCTTTCTCCAGAAACAGATCCCAGTCCTCCTCGGCAGGCAATATGACAGAACGATAACTTCCATCTCCGGTCTGTATCGGTGTCAACAGATCCACCTGATCGTACAAAACCACCTCTTCTCCCTCCTGCCGGTACCGGAACTCTTCCACGTGATTCACTGCCATTAACCCGGCATGCATATAATACATGGAAACGGGGAAATGCATTGCTTTTGCTTTCCGATAAGCACAGGTACAGTCAACCTCCACCGTCACCGATATCATCGGATTGAAAAACGTCTTAAAAAACAAATACTCTTCTTTCCTTTTCCAATTTTCTAACTCGACAATCTTTCTCATCTCTATATCCTTCCAATGTTTTATTCGTCTTCAATTTTCATCCGAAGACGGAGATTTCTGCTACAGGTCTCTTCCGGGCAGTAACCGTATGGCATCGTCGTAACACAGTACGGCATTGACGATGGTTGCAGCCAGATTGCTTCCACCCTTCCGCCCTTCAACAATAATCTTGGGCACTTTCAGAAACGCTTTCAGCATGTGTTTCGATTCCCGGACATTGACAAATCCCACAGGAGCACCGACGACACCTACCGGATGTGCTTTCCCCAACCGCATCAGCGTACACAATTCCATCAAAGCGGTCGGTGCATTCCCAAACACATAGAGAGCATCGGGATGCTCTTCTACCGCCAGACGGATACCAGCCTGAGTACGGGTAATATTCATCCGGGTTGCCATTTCTGCCACCCGGGGATCAGAAAGATAACATTTCACTTCCAGTCCTAAACGCTCCAGAGCCCCCTTCCGGATTCCGGAAGCCGCCATCGTCACATCCGTAACAATAGTACAGACTTTACCGCTGCTAAGATTTTGATATATAGTTTCCACAGCTCCGTCATCTGCATAAAAGATATTCTCCATATCGAAGTCAGCCGTCGTATGAATGGCATGCAGCAATGCCCATTTCCGATCCAATGGAATATCCGGATGTCTGAGTTCAGAAGCAATAGTCCGGAAACTGCGGATCATAATCTCCTGCCCCACCTTATGCTCTCCCTCTACCGGGTCCCGGTAATACCCCCGGGGCGTAATCATATGTCCCTGCCAATTATAAGTCTGGCTATTCCCGATCAGGACTACTGTAAACATATCCACATTTTCAGGATCGAATTCTCCCAAAGTAGTAACAGTCACAACTTCTTCCTCCCGCCCCGCCTGGCGGACATAACCTACCGGCGTATCTGCCGGACGCTCTTTCAGGAACAGTTCCTTCAGGCGGTACAACTGCCAGTAACGTCCTTCACTTTTCGGATTATACACTGCCGTAACAAAATCTACCACTGCCGCTGCCTCTATCCGTTTTTCAATTTTTTCCCAGGGAGTCATCAGATCCGAGAGGGAAATCACACAAAAATCATGGCCGATAGGAGCTCCCAGTAAAGAAGCCGCTTTCTGAAAAGCACTGATACCGGGCAACACCTCTATCTCTGCTCCCGACTCTCTCTCCCGTTTCATTTCCCAAACCAGAGGGGCCATGCCATAAATCCCGGCATCCCCGGAACTGATGACACAAACCGTTTTACCCTGTTCTGCATATTCAAAAGCCATAGCAGCCCTATCCCGTTCCTTACGCATTCCGGTATCTATACATTCCGCATCCGCCCGGACAATATCCCGGATAAAAGCAAAATAATATTTATACCCGACAACCACATCCGAGGCCGCCACAGCAGCCTTTACAGCAGGCGTAATATCAGCCTCACTTCCCGGCCCTATACCGGCCACATATATCTTACCAATTTTCATCTTTTTAGATTTTACTGGCAAAGTTAAAAAAAACAATCCGTCTTTTCATATTTCAGGCCTGCCAGAGCAGGGAAATTCCCGGAAAATCACTATCTTTGCTGAAGTAAATATCAAACAATGAAACTGTTATGGGCAGCGAAGGTTTACAGGAACTCTACGACTATGAAGAAAGCCTGAAAGTTTACCGCGATTGGTACAGTATCATCTCCACCGCCAAAAAGAAAGGACGGGAAGAAGGAGAAAAGGCCGGAGAAAAGAAAAAACAACAGGAGATTGCCCTGAAAATGAAAGTCAAAGGTTTTTCTACCGCCGAAATTGCAGAGGTTACCGGACTTTCTCCCGATCACGATAAGCGAATTCAAACAGTCGTTTGCCTATCCCTTGCCGATGAAATTCAGGTGCTATGAAAAAAACAGAGATATGTTCGCCTCCGTCTTTCGTCCCCATAATCCCTATTATCATCGATTTCTCAATCTTTATCTGTCTTTTGATTGTAAATTTTTAAAAATTCCGTTTCCCCGACTTGCTTCAACAATTGTTGATTTTTGATAAAGTCCTGTCCGTATTTCAACCACCGCCTGGCAAAGCCTTTAAATTTTGTGCAAGGAAAATCATTACATTGGTAACAATGAGTGATCCCTCTCC
>CAJMQA010000124.1 GCA_905215395.1 uncultured bacterium
AAAGGATCAATATATTGGGCAAAAAGACAATTACCCCACCTACGCCGGCGATCACCCCATTGACCAAAAGATCATTCAAAGGTCCCTGAGGCATAATATCTGCCACCCAATTTCCCAGTGCTTCCACGCCAGCTTCTATCCAATCCATAGGATAACTCCCTAAACTAAAAGTAGCCTGAAACATCAGCCACATAAAAAATATCAGAAAAGGAAATCCCAGCCACTGATGAGTCAATAAAGCGTCTATAGCAGTAGTCAATTGTCTTTTATCCTTTTCTCCCGAGCGGAAAGTTTCCTGCAATGCTCCCCGTATAAACCCATATTTCAAATTCGTAATAATCGTACGGGTATCTTCCTTATATTCACGTTCCAGTCTCAAAATCTCTTTCTGGGTAACCTCCAAAATCTGGTCGTAATTGGGAACAGACATTAACTGATCCTTTATAATCCGGTCATCTTCCAGCAATTTAATAGAAACATAACGAGGAGCAAATTCATCGGTTATATTTTTATTCAAAGATACTTCGGCTTTGATACGGTTGATCGCCTCCTCGATCTCCTGACCATAATTGATATGAACATGACGGGATTCCTTCGCCTTATCTTCAAACACCTCGATAATTTTATCTAGGACAGCATCAATGCCAACACCTTTGGATGCAGTAGTAGGCACAATAGGTATTCCTAAGAGTTGCCCCAGAAATCCGTAATCGAGATGTGCCCCCTCTGCCGTAAGCTCATCAAACATATTCAGGGCCATCACCACCCGGATATTCATATCAATCAGTTGGGTAGTCAAAAAGAGATTCCGTTCCAGACAAGAGGCATCCACCACATTTAACACCAGATCGGAATGATGTTTTGTGATGTATTCCCGCACATAAATCTCTTCAGGGGTATATTCCGTAATCGAGTAGGTTCCGGGCAAGTCAATCAGATTTATGGTATAGTCCTTATGGTGAAAAGTACCTTGTTTGGCATCCACGGTCACACCGCTATAATTCCCTACCCTTTCCCGTAAACCGGTAGCCCGGTTAAAAAAGGAGGTCTTCCCGCAATTCGGATTTCCTACCAAGGCAATATTAATTGTTTTTGATTTCTCCGAAATCTCCCGGGCAATCTCCTTCTCCATAAAAGTACCATTATAACCTTCCCGGTCATCGACTGAGGTTCTGACCACTTCTATCAGGCGAGCCTCACTCCGCCTGAGGGAGATATGTCCATCCATCAGTTTATATTCTATCGGATCATGCAAAGGAGCATTCTTGATTACAGTCACTTTTTCTCCTTTGACAAATCCCATCTCCACAATCCGGTTCCGGAAACTCCCATGTCCATGCACCTTCACGATCACACACTCCTCACCGGTAGGGATATCCGAAAGTCTTAAATAATTATTTTCCATGCCACTTCATATTTCATGGCAAAGATAAGCATTATGCAAAGAAATCTTTATACCTAAAAATAGGTATAAAGATTTCTATCTATTTTTTTTAAATAATTTTCTGAGTTCCTGGACCAAACCTTCCATACCTTCCACATGATTGATCATAGAAATACTGCGGAAGGTACTGACATCTTCCCCAAATCCCAGCTGTACCGGATAGATCAGAATGCAGTTAATGGTATTGAAATATTTATTGATATAAGTCGGTACATATTCCATGTGACGGGAATAAGAAGGGCAATTCGGACGGCTCATCACCAATATCAGGGCATCATTCACTTGCATTTCACGGGCAACTTCCTTAAAATTATTCCAATCGGTAAATTCCCTGAATTCTGCATCAATAAAATGTTTCGCATGCACCAATTTCAAGATATCCAAGACACCGGGATAAGCATTGAATACAATCCGTGTCCCTACATTTTTCCCAAGATTCCAGACGCTGATCAGCCAATAGGGAAAACCCACTTCCTTTTCGGCATTTTCAGGAATAACCACAACATAGCGTTTCACGGTAGACATGGGTTGCATGGGACGGTAGGCAAAAGTAGTCGTCGGACATTTGCTCACAACTTCGCTGGTCAATTTTCCCAAAAAAGTATCGGAAATATCCTTCTGGGTACGCAGACCAATCACAATATCCGTTATTTTATGTTCCTTGGCTACATTCCGTATGCCATTCACTATATTCAAATCATAGCGCAAGACTTGTTCCACGTTATGATCCGTGGCAGCTGCTGCTTTAGCTGCTTTGTCCAGCAATATCGCGGACATTTTTTCAGCTGCTGGATCGGTATTATCCGACTTCACTATACTGACCGCCACCAACCGGGCTTTATTCCGGCGCGATTTAATGGCAGTCCCCAACGTCATCAGTTCCTCCACTGTTTCTGAATTACTCAGGGGAATCAATATACGTTCTTCTTCATGTTCACTATCCCCGATAATATCCCCACTCATCTCTGCCAAAGCTATATTCTGAGCAGAACGCTGAGTAATAAAAGAGGCTATGGTACAAGTCACGAGAATCATTATAATGGTACCATTCAATACATCTTCATTCAACAAACGGATAGGCTCTCCATCTGCCGACGTTCCGATAATCACCTTATAACCAATCAGGACTGCAGCCAGCGTTGCTGCCGCCTGGGCATTGCTCAAGCCGAAAAGAAGCGATCCCTCATCACGGCTCAGTTTAAAATTCTTCTCTGTCAACCAGGCTGCAATAAATTTCGACAGAGTAGCGATGACAGTCATGACAATAGCCACCCATATAGCAGTCCAGCCTGCCGTAAACGTCCGGACATCCACCAGCATTCCCACCCCGATCAGAAAAAAGGGAATAAAAATAGCATTCCCGACAAAATCGATCCGGTTCATCAGTGCCGAGGTGTTAGGGATCAGGCGGTTTAAAGCCAGGCCGGCAAGAAAGGCTCCGATAATCGCTTCCAACCCGGCAGCTTCCGACAGAAAAGAAGCCAGGAAAACCAAGGCCAATACAAAAATATATTGCCCGACCGAATCTTCGTACCGTTTGAAAAACCAACGCCCCAGCATCGGGAAAATAATGACTACCACCGCAATGAACACAACACTCGAAATTCCCAGTTTCATCCAAAACCGATGATTGATCTCTCCGGTAGACATTCCGACCACCACCGCCAATACCAGCAAAGCCAGAATACAAGTAATGACCGTTCCGCCAATGGCAATACTGACCGCCCTATTTTTTGTAATCCCATATTTACTGACTATCGGATAGGTGATCAGCGTATGTGAGGCATACATACTGGCCAATAATGCAGAGGTAGGCCATGAAAAATCCAGCCAATACACTCCCGTTAATGTTCCTAAAATCATAGGAATCAGAAAGGTATAAAGACCGAAGGCCATTGTTTTTCCATAATTCTTCCGCAAATCGGCCATATCGATCTCCAGACCGGCAATAAACATGATATAAAGTAAACCGACAGTACCGAATAATTCGATGCTACTGTCCCTGGCCATGATCCCCAAACCATTGGGGCCTATAAGTGCCCCTGCCAGAATCAAACCGATCAGATCCGGAATCTTTAACCGATGTAACAATACCGGTGCCAGCAAAATAATAAAAAGTATCACTGAAAAAATCAGCACAGGATTGGTCAAAGGCAAACTGAAGAGTTGTATAAGCATAAGCAGAAATATTATTCAGCCCGACAAATTTAATAAAAAAGCTCATTTATCCGGTAACTATCATTTATAAAAAGTACACCCCGGCAAACCGGGGTGTAACATAGAACAGTGATTTTAAGACAGATATATTATTTTCTTCTCTCCCGGTAAACCACATCTACTATTTTAGCAAATCCATCGTATTCTTCCAATTTAGAAACAGAATGCATAGTACGGTTAACTCTATAAAAGCCCAATTTTCCTCCGTTTTTTCCTGCCATGGCATCATAGGAGCCGACCATCAAGTCATATTGCCTGGCCATAAATTCATCAGACTGATCTGATAATTTTGTCAAATCCGGATTCTGATATAAATTGAATTTCAGCATTGTCACCTCTTCTGTATCTTTCAGATTGATATCCGGCAAAGGATAATTCGTCGCGGTTCCGAAATCATAGAGATAAACCTTGTTCTTGACAGCATAGAACATAAAAGGATATTGCGAATGGAAAGCAAATTTAGTAGCCTGCTTAAATCCAGAAGCCTGAATCGTATTGTAAGCGGATTCCTGACGGAAATCCTGTCCTCCCATATTTACAGCATACACACAGCGTTCTCCGTCAGCACCTTGCAGCACAGCATAGACAACACCCCCGGAAAACCGGGTCCCTTCCATATACACCAGGTCTTTTCCTGTCTGAAAACTGAATAATTTATTCGCCGGGTCCTGCAGAGGAGTCAGAACCTGGCGTCCGTCGGCATTCTCCACCTCCGCCCAGCCAACAAACCGTTTATGATCCATATCATACAAGAGTGCAGACTCAGCATTTCCCGGACGCAATTGGCTGAAGCCCACGAAAGGAGCCACTTTGTATTCAGGCTTCCCTCCCCGGGTAGAAGTATTGATCGGAAGTTCAAAAGAAGCACCTGCACCGGATCCTGTTTTCGCATATACATCTCCTCCACTGGTCACACAAATCCGGACAGTATTATCGAATAGAAAACCATCATTCAAAGCCCCCCAACGAACCGGTTGATCCATAGGAGGCAACATAAAATCGATATTTCTCATATCCCAGGATTCATCTGTTTTAAACGTTTCCTTATTGATAAGATAAGAGCCTGTTTCAGATAATACATAAATAACATCACTACCTGCAGCCCCAAACCTGCCCGGAGAAAAACCGATCTGGGTGGCATTGTGGCATTCCGGTAAGCCCAAATCTCCCAAAATGTCATGAACCGGAACAATGCGCTCAGCAGCAATCCGGGAGACCATATCAAAACGTACGCGGTTTTCTTTCCCCTCATTGCACAACACCATCCAACCCTCATAAGTAGGAGAAGTCACCTTTACGTCAAATGTTTTGTACGTTTCCAGTCCGTTCCGCAGATCCTTTACCGTAAAACAACCGATATAGTCATTGGAAGCGAAAGTTGCCAATGTATCCAGATTCATACTACCTTCCGGATTCAAAACGATCCAGGGGCCACCTTTATCATTTAAAGTCCCTACTTTAAGATCGAAACGGTAAATAAACTGGTAATTGGGATTCCCGTCTTTGATCTCCCCCTCTGTGGTCGAGGTCACCTTCGGGTTGACCACAATGGGATCTGCATTGGATAAAACTTCTATCACCTCCGGAACATTTTCTATCACAATATCTCCCAGATCCTGATACTCATAATTTCCCTTATCATCCAGACAAGCAGCCAGGAAGGGTATCAGCAAAAAAATTAAAAAATTGTATCTTTTCATAGCGCTCAGTCTTTAATATCATACTTAGAATAATCTACAGCATATTTATCGGCCAATTGCATGTATGAACCGTCGGAATCCAGCACCGGAGTTTTTGCATCGGCCATCTCCTGCAAATAACGCTGGGTGGCTTTTGCAGCAAAATCAAAACGCCCATAAGCAACTTTGGCCCCGGACTCTCCGGCCTTGTCCCAATCACCATCCGTCCAGCCCATCACCTGATTTAATACCTGATATTTTTTAGGTGTCCAGGGCCCCCAAAAGTCTTTCCCGAAAATCATATAGTAGAAAGGTTCGGTATACTGTTCGTTAAACACGACGGCAAACTCGACGGCACTGACCGTATCAGCAGTCGCCTGCCAATTACTGGAAGTTTTATAACTCTGGATGTGCAGTTTAAAATATTCATTCTCCACCAGACGAAAGGCTACCCGTTTTGTTTCTGTCAGCAAAACATCCGTACGGAGCAACCTCACTCTCAAAGAAGTTTTTCCGGCATTCGCGGGCATATTGACGGTATCCAGATTGACCTCATAATCCACACCACGTACAGCATTTGTCCGTTCTTCATCCAGAACAACCCTGATCGGGCGCTTGTAGTCTTTCACCTTCCCCATTCCAACGATAGGAACTCCCACAATGACATCGGTAGTGGAACTTTTCTCTTGTACAAAAGAGAAAGTCATAGAATCTGTATATTGATTGGTTGTGATATATATATTAGAACCATCTGCGGGCATAGAAGTTCCGGAAATTCGCTGAAAATAGATACCACAATCGTCAGAAGTAAAATTTATGATCTCGCTTTTTTCACAAGATGCAAAGAAAAATACCAGAGCTACTAATAATAGTTTTTTCATAGGATTAAAATTTTAGGTACTTTATTTTAAAATCAACGATTAGAAAGTTCATCTTCAGGCAGAGGCGGAACAAAGCGGTCTGCACTACATGGATAGTTATTACCATTACAAGCGTTTTCATCACGCTGAATGCTTACCCCCATCCGTTTATACATAAAGAAACTTTGGCCTTCCCCGTAAAATTCCCTCAAATATTCCCGGCGCAAACAATTTTGCAAGTCGGCAGCACTCACGACAGGAAGCCCGGGGACACCTCTCCGTTCCCTGCTTTGATTCAGCCATTCGTATCCATCTTTCGGATCGTTTTCACATTCCGCAGCAATGAGATACACTTCACTCAACCGGATCAAGGGCATCATATAAGCATAAAAAGGATATTTATCTGCTTCCACATTCGCAGGAAATTTCAGCGCCCTGTATTTATTCAGAATAAAACCACGGGTTCCCACTCCCGTAGCAGGAGTCCACTGCGACTGATAGCGATAATCGCCGGTTTCCCCTGCAAACAGCCAACCTGAAACAAAATCAGGTTTCGGTTGCAACAAATTGGTTCCTGCATTTTCGGGTTCAAAGCTATAAGTATAAATATCAGAACGATCCCTTTTGTACATTCCCAGCAACACTTCTGAGGAAAACACCCGGTCGGGCGTCTGGCTGTTTCCTAATAAAGTGGAAGGATCTACTGCCGGAAAATGTTCCTGTACAGCAGGATCACCCAACAAACGCAAAGCTGTCGTCCTGGCATTCTATTTATCTTGTCCGTATAGATAAACACGGGCTTTCAAAGCCAAAACCGCATAATAATTAAAGCGTAATTGACGATAGCGCAGAAAAATATCATCCGGATCTTCATCCCCGGGAGAACTGGCCATTGGTCCACTAGTAATCACCGGATCTTCTTTCAGACATTGTTCAGCCTGATTCAAATCACGGATAATTTTATGAAAAATCACAGAATCCGCCGGCAGCAAAGGCAAATTGGAAATTTTCACCGATTCATTATAAGGGATAGACTGTGCTTTCGCATTCAATTTATAAATCGGTCCGAAAAGCCGGAGCATATCAAAATGCAGGAAAGCCCGTAGAGCAAGCATTTCCCCCTGCATCAGGACTGCCTCACGCTCTGGCAATATCCCTTTCTGTTTATCTATATTATCTAAAATTACATTGCAATTCAGAATCGTCGAAAAGGCGGTCGCCCAGGCTGCACTGAGAGCCGATTTCATATTATCATTGTCGTAATCCCATTTAACAGCAGCAGAAATCAGTGAGCCACTAGTCGCTACCGGAGCATAGCGCAAACCCATCAATTCTATCATTTCATAAGAAAGATTCCGTCCATAGAGAGAAGAGTTCGCCAATTGATTATAAACCCCATTTGCAGCAGCATAAAAGCCACTACGTGTGCCAAACAATTGTTCCTGAGTCTGTTTGTCTTTGGGAGTCACATTCAGAAAATCCGAACATCCTGTACACACCACAAACAGTACAAACACATATTTTAATCTGTTTCCTATTTTCATATCCGGTATATTAAAAATTTAACGAAAGTCCCAATTCCAGAGTGCGGGCAAAAGGGTACAAGGTGCCCCGTTCAGAACGGATATTCGAACAACGGAAGACATCCCGCATTGAAGCCTGTAATTTCAGATTGCTCAGTCCGGCTTTCCGAATCCAACCGTCCAGAAATTCATAACCGACATACACAGACTCCAGGGACAATGCATTTTCTTTCTGCACAAAACGGCTGGACATGGGCGTAGACGAAGCATCTGCAATGTTTTTGAAACGTACGATGTCCCCCGGTTTCTGCCATCTCTCATACAAAGCCCGTTTGTCCTGATTGTAAAGGATTTTGGCATCGGTAATATTTTCGACTTTATCATACACTGCACTGTTAAAAACACTGGCCCCCACCTGATAGCGGAAATTCAGGCTCAATGACAATCCTTTATAGTTAAACGAAGTACCCATAATGCCTTCTATCTTCGGGCGGGCATTCCCACAAATCACTTCATTGTCGTAACTGAAATCATAGGTATAATGACCTTCTTTATCATAGAACAGTTCACGTCCGGTAGAGGGATCTATCCCGGCAGAGCGCACCGCCCAAATGTCATCCGGATCGGCTCCGTCGTAATAACGGGAGGTATTCCGGCTCTTCCCGTATTTATTCAAATCATTCAGTTTATTCCCGATATTATCCAGCCGCGTTTTCTGAGTGCGTAAATTTCCCCTTACCAGCCATGAAATCCGTCGCTCCAGATCCTGGATCAGATAATAGGAAACTGAAAGCGTCAGTCCTTGCGAAATCTGTCTCCCGACATTAGTCGCATAGCTTGTAACACCCGATGAAAGAGGCATATTAATATTGATGAGCAAAGGGTCTGTCACTTTATGATAATAATCAACAGTAGTCGTAAACCGCTTATGGAACAGCGTCAGATCCAGCCCCAGATTCTTATCCAGGGTGATCTGCCAGTCCAGGTCCGGATTTCCCAAACGTGCCAGAGTAGATCCCATACCGAAATAGTTGGTATTGCCATATTGAAAGGCAAAAGTCGTCAAAGTCCGGGAGGACTCGAAACCCTGATTTCCGGGATTACCGACTGAAGCCCTGATTTTAAAGAAATCAATCCAGGCGACGTGATCCTTAATGAAAGATTCATTGTGAATATTCCACCCCAACCCGACAGACCAGGTGCCGGTAAACTGCCGCGAGGAACCGAATACAGAAGAACCGTTTTCCCGTAAACTGATATCCATCTGATAACGATTATCGTAAGAATATCCTCCATTGAAATAGAAATTGACCGCCCGGCTGACAGATTCATAAAAAGTGGGAATACCATTCTCCGGATAACCATTGGAAAAAGAGGGATAAGCGAAATCACCCACCGGAAATCCCTGGGTTTGATACCCTTGTGTCAGGGCTTTGTTTGCAGAAATATTGCCTCCGGCAACCAAATTGATCTGATGTTTATGGATCGCCTGCGCGTAGGTAAGTGTCAATTCTCCTTCATATTTTGTCTCATCTGTCATTAAAGAGGTATAAGCCCCTTTTTTGGTTTCATCTTTCACCTCATCGTAACGGGTATCTTCCCGGGATATAAATTTTTCGGTATCCTCCTTGGTATAAGTGATACCGAAACGCGCACGTGCCTTGAATACATTCACGGGAGAATATTCTGCGATGAAATAATTTTGTACAGTCAGGGATTTTCCTTTATCCCGGCTATTCTGACT
>CAJMQA010000125.1 GCA_905215395.1 uncultured bacterium
ACTCTTTCCGGCGTTCTTCCAATATACGGTTAACCAATGCCTCTCCCTGAATTCCCGGAGCCAACCCAGGGCATCCTCTTTGTCGCAGATAAATATCCATCAACTCCGCAGCACCCGCCTGTGCAGTCCGGGCCAAAGCTTCCGCCCGCATCAAATAAAACCCGGCTGCCCGCATATAATTGACATAACAACTCTTTATATCTTCCCGGTTCATACGATTATACTTTCCAAATAAACGGACTTGCCGGGTATCATCCATGACCAAAGGATATTCCGACCATTCTTTCCGGATATCCCCCACCTCATAGGTAATATCGTCATTCAGTACCAGATAATCACCGGAAGAGTATTCATTATAAACCACATCATGAAATATCAGGCTCAACTGATATTTAGCAAATATCCGGGCTTGGGAATCAGCGGCACTCCAAAGAGCAGTATAAGCTGTTTGTCCCAACACCTCTTTGGGATAATCAGTTTCCAGATCTTCAGTCAACCGGATCACTTCCGGATAATTTCCGGCATACAACTCCAGTTCTGTCCATAAATAAGTAATTGCTTTATCCGACATCCAATAGACTTTATCCGGACGATTCTCAACACTGCCAGCTTCCTGCAATAACTTCCGGATTTCAACCACACAAGCCTTTACAGACGAACGGGGCAAATAGTCCAGTTCCACCCTATCCTTCAGAATAATACCATCTGCATTCTCATTTCCGGTATACCGGGGAGCAAACAAACGCAAGAGATCAAAGTAACACCAAGCTTTCAGAGCTTTTGCCTGAGCAGTGATTTCTGCCACCGTCTTCACCCCTGCATCATCAACAGTGACCACATTTTTCATTCGGGCCAACAATGTATTGACATTTGCTACGGTCTGATAGTATCCGTTCCAGAGTGTCCCAGCCAACTGCACCAATTCAGTTATTTGCCAACGATAAATATTTTGCATATTTGCATCCTTTTCCAGTTTGGAAGAAGGATAGAAATCATCCGATAACAGTGAAAATTCGTAAATATGCTGAGGCATAGATTCATATGCCGATGCCAAAAGCGACCGGGCCGACGCAATATCTGTAATAGCATCCGGATCTGAAAATTGATCCTCCAGAGGAATATCCAATGTACATCCACTCACAACCAAACATCCGATACAAATTATATTCTTGATTTTCATGGTACAGGCAATTAAAATGAAACATTCAGACTCAAAGTAAATACCGGTTGCTGTGTTCCGACTAAAGAACCGGATTCCGGATCAGACTCCTTGTAATGGGTCAGCGTAAACAGATTGGAGGCCTGAAAAGCGATAGAAGCATACTGAATTACATTCCGGGTCTTCTCAATCCAACGGTAAGGGATACGATACCTCAGGGACAACATCGACATCCTCAGGTAATCACTTTTTCCTACGGTACGACTATTCGTTTTAGCATAATAGTTTAGATTATTCCCCGCTACCCCCGAATAAAAAGGAGTATGATAAATTTTATTGTCATCGCCTTTCTGGAACCACATATTATTCACCTGCCCCTTTATGGCGTTATATTGGATATTATTTTCATCGCGGACATATGCAAAGGAATACGCTTTCTTTCCTCCCAGGACAAAATAGAAATCCATATCCAGATCGAAATTACCACAAGAAAGGGAATAGAAAAAACTGCCGCTTACCGGAGGTGTTGAATGTCCCAATGCTTTCATATCCTCACGGGTCAGTTTTTCCGTCGCAGCAATCTCTCTTCCATCATATCCCTTATATACCGGCAATCCGGTTATCGGATTAATCCCCAAAGATTCCGGTCCATAAATCATATCGAATGATTTTCCGACCTCATATTCCGGGACTAAATCATATTCACCGATGTAAAGCTTATCCACATGATAAAGATCAACGACTTTATTCCGGTTATAAGCCATATTCAGACGAGCAGACATTCTCCAGACATTCCGGTCTATGATCTTTACAAAAATATCTCCTTCAATCCCATCGTTCTCCAGAATCCCGATATTGCGCTTCAAGGTCAGGAAGCCATTAGAGGCAGGAATAGGTACATCCAATAAAGCATCTTTTGTACGACGCCGGTACCAACCTGCATTTATAGTTACCCGGTTCCATAATCCCAGAGAGATTCCTGCATCTATATCTATGGTTTGCTCTGGCTTCAGATCCGCATTATATAATCCCATAATCGACAACAACTGCTGATCACCGTATGTTTCCTGGGAATATTGAAAAGTAGCCACAGCCGAAGAGGGTGAAACCCCTTGTAAACTGGCTGTACATCCATAAGATGCTTTCAGTTTCAACTCAGTCAGGAAAGAACTGTTTTTCAAAAAACTGTAATTGCTCAATGACCAACCGGCACCTGCTGCCCAGGCAGAATTCCAGCGCTTATCAACAGGTAAGACAGACGAAGCATCGCATTTATAGGTACCGAATAAATCATAAATTCCGTTCCAGGAATACCCCATTAACACCCCCACTCCCAGTTGGGCAGTCTTTTCATTTTTTGAAGAGACAGAAGGTTTCCGGTTTCCCTCGATTGACGGGTTGATTCCCGCCGGCGATTGCATTTTACTACTCAATCCATATCCTTTTATTCCCAGATTGTCCGTTAAATCGGAATAATAGTCAAAGTTAGCTCCCAAAGTCAGGTCATGTTTCCCGAAAATCTTACTATAGGTCAGGCGCACATTAGAAGAAATATTCGTTTTTGTATTCTTGTCTTTTGTGATAATACCACGTTCATTTTCAGGTACTCCGCTTTTCAGTTCCGAATAAGCTGTCGGAGGAGTCACACTCAGTTCTTCCGTCAGGACATAATCGATTCCGGCAACAGCAGCAATCTCCAGCCCTTCGATAGCACGGCAATTTATACTTCCGGAAAAACCGGCCCGTTTATCGGTCGATTTACTGTGGTACTGGTTAAACAAATCATCATAAGTCCGGCCCGGAAAGGACACTAACTCCCCCAATCCGTTTTTCTGTTCATAAGGGTTAAGCTGATACACCAGTTCTGTCGGAGAATAAGTAGTTCCATTGGGGGTATTAGTCAAAGCGTACCCTCCGCTGACTTCCAATGCTGCATATGTATTTGAAGTCACCTTCTGATCTACACTCAGGCGTGCCGTAACCCGTTTTACGTCGTTCCCCGGAATGCGCCCCCCCTGTTGGGTATAATTCATTGAAGCGTAGAAACTGGTTTGCTCCGATCCTCCTTTTACACTCAGATTATGTTGCTGATAAAAATTATTACGTAACAATTCCTTAAACCAATCGGTATTGATCTGACTCAGGGAATCTATTTTCTGTTTTCCACTTGCAATCAGATGATCCAGATCAGGATCACTGGCAAAATATTTCCTGTAATAATCCTCACTATAAAGATAACCCGGTGCCACAGGATTCTTGATCCGCCGTTCAAGTTCAAGTTTCTCTTTTGAATCCATCATTTCTACTCCCCGCCGTCCGCGTAAAGTTACTCCGGCACTGAAATTATAGGAATAAATCATCTTCCCGACCGTACCCCGCTGAGAAGTAATTTCAAGTACCCCATTGGCAGCCTTGATGCCATACAGGGCACAGGCTGCAGCATCTTTCAACACCTTTATCTCCTTAATATCATGGGGATTGAGAGTCAGAAAGGCATCGGAAGAAATTACTTTACCATCCAAAACATACAGAGGTTCATTAGCAGCATCTCCCGGACGCAGGGAGGAAGTGCCCCGGATACGTATTTCCGGCTTACTACCCAGATCCCCTTTATTAGTCACGATCAGCCCCGGCACAGCTCCCTGCAAAGCCAATGACACATCCATCACAGGTTTACTCATTATTCGTTTTACATCCACCTCATTGACCACACCCGTTCTCGAGCGCACATCGATCTCATTGACATTGGCACGGGCATATACCTGAACCTCTGCCATCTCATTGGGGCTATCTTTCAGGACAACATTCATAAAACGGTCTCCGGTATAGGTCACCTCTTTGTTTTGTTTTCCAATAAAAGTGAAAACCACCGTCATCCCTATCACTTCCGGAACTGAAAATGTATAATTTCCGTCTTTATCAGTCACTGTCCCCACTGTCGTATTTTTAATAAAAACATTCGTGCCGGGCAGGGGAGCTCCGTTTTCATCGTTCACCTGCCCCTGTAACTTTACCGTATTTCCGGCATTAGGTGCATCACGGGCATATAAAATCACCGTCTTATCTTTAATCTTATAGGTAATATCCGATCCTTTCAATGCCAGATTAAGCACAGAATCAAGACCGACCTCCTTCACCTGGATAGTCAGTTTTTTCAAATTCATAACCATAGCATCATTAAAAAAGAAAGTATAATCAGACTGTTTCCTGATTTGTTCAGCCAACTGGGCGAAATTCCCGTTTTTCAGATTTACTGTCAGTTTCTTCTCCTGAGCCCGGGCAGTATTACATGCCAATCCTATAATTAGCATCACCCCTAACAAGTAATTTAGCCGATTAAATAAATACCTAACGTTCATATCGTTTGTTTTAGGTTAATACACTATAATCTTCTTTCCTTCCACCATAAACCGGACATCGCTGGTCAATTCTATAATCTCAAATACTTCATTGAGATCCTCATATTTTTTCAGATCTCCGGTAAAAACTATATTTTTCAGCTGTTCTTTTCTGAAAGTAATCTCCACGTCATACCAGCGTGAAAGATTGTGCAACAAATCTCCCAATTTCATACTTTGAAATACCAGTCTTCCGGATTTCCAGGAAGTAAACAAGGTCACATCCACTTCTCTTTTATTCATTTTCCCAGCAGCATTCAATTCTACCTGCTCACCAGGAGACATCAGCATTCTCTCTCTGCCACCAGCCTTTTCTACTTCTACACAACCTTCCTCCAAAGTGGTCAACATAACGCTATCCTCCCGGTAAAAACAGACATTGAAAGAAGTTCCGTATACTTTGACATCCGCTTTTTCCGTCTTTACAATAAAAGGATGCTGCGCATCAGACGTAACCTGAAAAAAGGCCTCTCCTTCCAGATATACTTTACGGCTATTGCCTGTAAACTCTACCGGAAATTTCAATTGGGTCGCAGCATTCAACCACACCCTGGTGCCATCACTTAAAGTCACAAAATACTCCCCTCCCCGGGGTACCTCTATGGTATTGAACACCTCTCCCTTTTCTGCAATTTGTACAACCTGACTCCGGTAGCTCAACTTTCCGGAATCCGTGTGGATCACAGCTCCTTGTTCCCTGATTTTTTGCTCTGCAATATTCAAAGCAATTTGCTCCCCTGTCGATAAAGTCAGAATAGCCTGGACTTGTCCGGCTTTGATGACAGGGCGTTGTGCGTACTGTACCTCCTCCGGCTGAATCTGCAAGCATACCAATACAGCCACAGCTAACGGCAAAATAAAGACCGCTGCATATTTCGCACAACTAAGTATGAATTTCCGGTTACGGAGTGATCTTTTCTGTTCCCGGACCCGACGGAATTCTTGCCAGGCAGATTCCGGATTCAGACGACGATATGCCTCCGCCTTTTCCGACAAAGTGCCTTCCTGCATCCACTTCTTTAATAAATCTCCATGATGAGAAGATTCAGTTAACCAAACTTTTAACTCCTGCTGTTCCTGCTCTGTCAATTCTTCTCCAAACGACTTTGCTATAATCTCTGCGATTCTGAATTTCTGTTCCGGTAATGTCATTTTCATTACGTTTTTTAACCATCCTTTACTATTCAAACACTTCAAAAAGAAAATCGGGGGGATGACAGTTAAAAAAACTGAAATATGACGGCAAAACTATAAAGAAAGTAAAAAGTATTCTATCCCTGAATTCAGGGTATTAAGAAAATAAAATACCTATAATAAGGGAGTATATCCCTCCGCTCAACTGCTCTGTCAAACGTTTTTTTCCGGTCTTTTTATACTCCTTGGCAGTCTCCACAGAGATCTCCATAAGCTCTGCAATTTCTGAGATTTTATACCCTTTCAGAGTCAATAACATCACCCGCTGACATTGTCTGGGCAACTTTTCTATTACGGTAAGCAAACGTGCAAAAAGATCCTCCTCCATCACCCGATCCCAGAAAAGCTCAGTTTCCTCCTGTTCTTCCAGAACCTGAATTTCATAACGATCACGGACTTTCATGTGACGCAAATAATTCATCACCTTGTTTTTCACTCCATTATAAAGATATACTTTCAAAGCCGTGATATTTTCAAATACCAGCTTCTGTTCCAACATGGCTATGAAAAATTCCTGTACAATATCTTTTGCAGCTTCTTCGTCCTGAATATATTTTCCGGCAAATAAAACCAAAGGGATATAATAATGCCTATAGAGCATTTCATAGGCATGTTCTTCGTTGTTCTTCAGACTCTTTAAAAATATTTCCCCGTGATTTATCACCACAATATTTGCTTCAAGCTCTAATTATTAACATATATTGAGCAAATATAATATAGTCTATCTATAAATCTATTTAAAGCCCGGCATTTTTTTCAGCAGAGACAACGACTTATAGGGCGGAAACTTAAAGGGAATGTCCCACCAGGTAGTTGAACGCAGGACAGAACGCCGGTTACTGAATACCAGGAAACTCTCGTATCCGTGATATCTGCCCATCCCACTTTTACCGACTCCACCGAAGGGTAAATTTCCATTGGCAATGTGCATAATCGTATCGTTGACACATACCCCTCCTGAACTGGTCGAGGCAATCACCTGTTCTGCAATATGAATACTACCGAAATAGTAAAGGGCCAATGGTTTATCATGCGCATTGATGTAATGGACGGCTTCTTCCAATTCAGAAAAAGTCAGAACAGGTAAGAGCGGACCGAATATCTCCTGTTGCATAATAGGATCATCAGGAGTGATATTATCCAAAACAGTTGGTGCTACATATAATTTGTCCACATCCACTTCCCCTCCGCAAATCACTTTTCCTCTCTTCATTAGTGTCAAAAGACGTACAACAGCCTCTTTGCGGACAATTCTGGGATAATCGGGACTCTCAGCCGGATTCTCACCATAGAATTTACGGATGTAAAAGACAATCCGTTCCAGGAGTTCTGTTTTAACCTCATCATGTACAAAAAGATAGTCGGGAGCGATACACGTCTGTCCGGCATTTAAAAATTTCCCCCAGGTAATACGCTTTGCAGCAACTTCCAGATTGGCTTCACATCCCACAATACAAGGACTTTTCCCTCCCAATTCCAAAGTAACAGGAGTCAGTTGTTCTGCTGCAGCTTTCAACACCACCTTGCCCAACTCAGAACCTCCCGTAAAAAAAATATGATCAAAATGTTCCGCCAATAAAACCTGATTAGCTTCACGTCCCCCCTGTACGACAGTTACATATGCCGAACCAAAAATCTCTGCTATCATTTCTGAGATCACAGCCGCTACATGCGGAGCATAAGGAGAAGGTTTTAATACAACACAATTACCTGCAGCAATAGCTCCAATCAAAGGAGTCATTAACAACTGAAAAGGATAATTCCAGGGAGCAATAACCAACACTACCCCCAAAGGTTCATATACGATACGGCTCTTTGATCCCAATAAATGCAGGGGAGTAGACACCCGTTCAGGACTTGCCCATCGCCACAGATTGCGGATATGTTCATCGAGTTCCTGCAAAACAATGCTGATCTCTGTCAGATAACTTTCGTAAGCTGATTTGCGCAGATCCACCCACAACGCCGATTCAATCTTTTCCTCATAAGTCCTGATCGTTTCTTGTAAAAGTTTCAGATTTTTCATGCGGAATTCTACCTCCCTGGTTTGCCCCGTTTCATAATACATCCGCTGTATCTCAGTAATCATTTTCATAGCTTTTTCCCCTCCCCGATAAAGTTTCTAAATATAGTAAATATCCGTAGATAAAAACGATTTGACACAAAT
This sequence comes from uncultured bacterium, assembly GCA_905215395.1. Taxonomy (GTDB): domain Bacteria; phylum Bacteroidota; class Bacteroidia; order Bacteroidales; family Marinifilaceae; genus Odoribacter. Next base: position 7,919 of record CAJMQA010000125.1, read on the forward strand.
TTATTATTTTTAAACCAAGAGGAGAGGCCGGAGTTTAGGACAGGACAAATGTATATCGTTATGTTTATTTTATTATTTTTGCGTGCTTAAAGGTCTAAAAATAAAACATTGGTCAGTCAATTTCCTGAAAATATAACCGACTCGCAAGGAATTCAAAAACTATTCCGGAATTATGCATATCCGGCCATGATCAACATGGTGGTAATGGCCTTGTATAATATTGTCGACCGGATATTTATCAGCCACGGAGCCGGTGCTCTTGCCATCTGCGGCCTGGCATTGACCTTACCTTACGTCTCTCTGTTAGGAACAGTAGGCACTCTGACCGGCGTCGGAGGTGCCGCAAGAATTTCTGCCGCCATCTCCCTGAACAATGGACGGCTGGCCTGCCGCATCCTGGGAAACGCAACCCTGTTGAATCTGATTTTATCGCTGATTCTGATTGTACTCTCTTTGTGTTATCTCGATCCTATACTCATGGCATTCGGAGGTAGCGAACAAACCATTCCCTATGCCAATAAATACCTTTGTATTGTCATTCCGGGAAGCCTGCTGACCAATCTGAATTTCACCTATTGCAACGCCATACGGGCATCCGGATTTCCCAAAAAATCAATGATGATCATATTAACCGGTGTCATCACCAATATCATACTTGATCCCGTATTCATTTTCGGCTTCGGAATGGGCATAGAGGGTGCAGCTATTGCAACGGTTTTGTCCATGTGTATCAGTTCTGTACTTATCATTCTGCATTTCCGGAGCAAGCAAAATACCTTAAGGTTGAAACCTTTATGTTTCAAACCTCAATTATTGATACTAATCAGTATTATCGGAGTCGGAATGGCTGCATTTATCATGAATATTACCACAGGCATGGTCAATATCATCATGAACCGCTATCTGGAAAACTACGGAGGTGATTTCGCCATTGGAGCTTACGGAATCATCAGCAGCTACTCCATATTGGTCTCCATGTTGCTCATGGGGATCTGTCAGGGAATGCAACCGATCATCAGTTATAATTACGGAAGCGGCCACCACTATCTGGCCAAATATACCCTCCGGACGGCTATATATACAGGAAGCCTGATTGCCTGCCTTGGTTTTATCCTTGGAGAAATATTTGCTCCCTGGCTGGTAGCAGCCTTTACTTCCGACCAGACTCTGTTGCAACTAAGCGAAAAAGGCTTGCGTCTGACTTTCTTAGCCATGCCATTAATCGGATTCCAAATTATTGTCACCAGTTATTTTCAATCTATCCGCCAGGCTCCCAAAGCCATAGCCATGAATATCTCCCGGCAATTTATATTCCTGATTCCGGCACTTGGAATTTTTTCGCGCCACTGGGGACTTACCGGTATCTGGCTGGCCATTCCTTTCGCTGACCTGATGGCAACCCTTATGGCATTTTTCTTCGTCCGCCACCAGCTTAAATCCTAGGATTAAATCGGGAATATTCAGCGTTTCGGAGTTTAGTGTCTTTCGAACGGGTTCCCGTCTACGGTTTTGTATGCCTGCCGTTCACTGACCTCCTATACT
>CAJMQA010000126.1 GCA_905215395.1 uncultured bacterium
ATATTTACGGAGATGTGTTTGAGGCTTTTGTCGGGGCAATGTTCCTGGATCAGGGATTTGTCAATACCAAGCGTTTTATCGAAAAGTTTATCTTTCCGAATTTCTTCAATATCAAAGATCTGGTAACAATAGACACCAATTATAAAAGCCGCCTGATTGAATGGGGACAGAAAAATAAGGTGGATTTGCATTTCCAGACTGATGATTCCAACCGTAACCGGAAGAATAAATTCTGCTGTATTGTTTCTATAAATGATATCGAGAAGGGCTGGGGGTATGGAAGTTCTAAAAAAGAGGCAGAACAGGACGCTGCTGAAAAAGTAATTACTATCCTTTCCAATGAATCAAAAGGAAATATTGAAATTTGAATTGTAGATTTTAAATTATATTTTACAATTTAAAATCTACAATGAAGTTTATATTAGCGGACACGCTCTACATAAGAACCGTCAGTCGTGGAGATACGGATTTTCTCTCCCATTTCGATAAAGAGGGGTACCATTACTTTGGCTCCCGTTTCAACTTCTGCCGGTTTCAGGGCAGTTGAAGAAGCTGTATCACCTTTCAGTCCCGGTTCTGTATAAGTCACTTCCAATACAACACTGGGTAATAGTTCTACATACAAGGGAGTTTCAGTATCGGCATGTACCACCATTTCCACTGCATCCCCTTCTTTCAGAAACTGAGGTGCATTGATCAGGTCTTCCGGAATATTTACCTGTTCGTATGTTTCTGTATGCATCATAACATAATCATCCCCTTCCTTGTACAAAAACTGATAAGGGCGTCTTTCGATACGTGCAGTATCAATTTTTACACCGGAGGTGAACGTATTTTCCAGTATCCGACCGGTCTTTACATTTCTCATTTTAGTTCTGACAAAAGCCGGACCTTTACCTGGTTTTACATGTTGAAACTGTACGATTGTATATAGATCGTCTTTAAATACGATACACAAACCATTACGGAAATCTGCTGTTGTTGCCATCTATTCTGTTTTTTAATTTGTATTTATTTTGAGGTTGCAAATATAGAAAAAACCGATTAAAGCAGCAAATGAATCAGTTATGAATGTCCTTATACTTTACAAAGGGGGGGAAGTAAAAGAATACAGGAGACAAGATTCAGTCTCCTGCACTCTTTTTTTACCATGTTTTGCTCTTATATTCCATGTCTACAATCTCGTTGTAGGGTCCCATTGCTTCGTACGGAACTGTCATGTTTTCTTCCTTCGGGAGCGGGAAGAGGCCATCAGCCGGATTCTGGGGCATTCCGTTTTTGCTGATCCAGAAACGGTAAACATATCCTTTTTCTTTCTTATTTAATGCTATGTACATCATGTATGCGTATGCATCCTTGATGAACATTTCTTTTACATTAATTTCCGGATCCTTAAAATCATGGAATAAAATCCGGGTTTTGGTAGCCGTATTCAGCAACCAGATTTTGTCTTTCACTGCATAGAAAATATTCTCACTATTCGGGTGCGGATATACTGCAGAGGCCAGGTGTAATTCCAATTCATCCGGAATTACAGTGTGTCCCAAAACAGCATATTTATAAGGGTAACCACCTGCGATATCGTCCCCGAAATCGTATTTATGCACTTTCCCGGAAGGGTCTTTCAATAGGGCAAAAAGAGTTTTTTTACAACTTTGTCCCATATAGAGGGTGCTGTAATCTTTGAATTCTCCCGCAGTATAATACTGGTTATTTTCCATAATACTTAAATTCATTGCGCCATTTTCCCATCTCAGAAAACGACCGCCTTTACGATCCAGGAAAACAAATTTCGATCCGTAATAGTTGTAAAAATAACCGTAATTTGAGATGTAATAATCCGAACCGTCCGGAAGAGTTTTTTCTACACCAAACTTATAAGGTTTATTGCTGGTGTTACAGAAATGAAGTTTCCCGTCAGCTACAATAAAATACTGTTTAAAATTTTTGTCTGTAGATAAAAACTCTATATTACAAGCCGATTTGGATTCGAAAAACAAATCATTGTGATCTGCGAGCCAGGTCAGATCAAATGGACTCAGTTTTTCTGCACCGTCATTTTTTAATACCAATAGATTGTCGTAATAGGGAGAAGATGAAGTGGCAAAGTAAAAAATAGATTTAGCATTTTGAATGGTTTTTCCGTTTATCTTGGAATAAAGATCGTAGAGAGGCTCTCCGATCCTTGAAAATTCATGGGCGGATGCTATGTCGTATTCCCCGGGTTTTCCTGGAACCTTACACAACAGCATGAAAGTGTATTTGCTGATGGCGTCCGTCACTTCGACGTTAAATCGTTTGTAAGTGGAGAGTCCTGTCACCTTGTTGAATATGGTGTATCTCAAATCGTAGTTTGCCGGAGCGAGTGTAATCTCTTTATTGAAATCCTTTTCTGTTGATAGTAAGTGATAAACGGGATTCAGTTTACCTTGAACCGTAAATTCCCATTTGAATTCCAGTTCTGATTCATCAAAACCATTTAGTTCCAATGTCATCGGAATAGATAATTGCTCACCCATTTTCAGACGATACACCAACTCATATTCACCCGTTATTTTCACGTCGTTTACGGTTGTGTAATCATAATTTCCTTTATCTTCGTAACATCCTGCCAGCAATACGGACAGAATGGCCAGTAAAAGTATATATGTTTTCATTTTACTACTGTTTATGATGATTAGAATGTGACTTTATTCTTATTTTCATCCGTCAATGGCTTGTCTTTGTGTTCCTTGTTGTATTTTACCAAGGCTACTCTCAATACATCCTGGAAATAATATAATTCTCCTGCTTCATATTTATTTTCGCCTGTAGTCGGAAATTCAGATATTTTAAGCACATCGATCATGAATTGATATTTGACCAGACTCGGTTCCCCGAAGTAAGGTTTGAGGCTGTTCCAATTTGCCGGTATTGTCAGACGATCGTTGAATGTTACGGTAAAATGTAATTTCTCTTTTCCCATTTCCCCCAGAAGATCACCCTCCGGAATAATATCGATACTTACAGCCATATCCTCTTCATTTCTGTTTAAGGTCTTCATGGTATTTTTAATATTGTCTCTGTATAGTTTGATTGTCACCTGGCAATTTACACTATCTTTGGGTAGGATGCATTCTTCAATGGTAAAATGTCCTCCGTTTTCAGGAATTCCTTCTACAGCGTAACAGGTGTGTTCCTCATCCAGCCGGATAGTTACTTTACGGTCAACAGAGGCTGCTTCTCCGGTGATTCTGAGCGGAACATTTATCTCATGAATGGTATATTCCTGTGGTTTTACTGCAAAAGAAAATGCCGTACTGTCTCCTGTAACCACATATATTTTATTTCCTCCTTTAAAATCGAACTTACTTTCCTGACTACAGGATATAATCGACAGGCAAAACAAAAACACTAAAATCTTATTCATTTCTTTTGTTATTTGCAAGGTTAATATTATTTCTGTCCCCATTCCTGTTCTTGCTGGGGTAACGGGAAGATGTATATTTCCCGTAATCTGTCTGCAATCTTTATCTCACAATCCGGAATATTTTCCAGGTTCCGGTATTTATAACGATAAAATATTTGTCCTTCTGCGAGCATTTCGCGTCTGTATTCTGCGTCCAGATAACTTCTTACCTCTTCCTTGTTGTTTAATTCGATTCCAAGTAAGCTCCGGGCTGTCCTGACCGCATTGATGTGAAGAAGGGCTGTTTCTACATCCGGGGCTGTCTCAGCAGCGATATAATACAATTCGGACAGACGTAACATCGGCATTTGGTTTTTGGATCTCTGATTATCTGTTTGTTCCTGGCGGAATTTGCGCATCCGGGGTATTCCGTCTTCTGTCACAAATAACAGATCATAGCGGACATCCGACATGTCGTATTTGTTTGTTTCGAAAATAACATCCAATTTTTCTTTCGTACTTCCTAACTCTTTGTCTGTGGTCTTTGATGGGAAATAGCCTGAAGCTACTTTGGCCAACTGATCCACATAAAGTCCGAAAAGTAACTCTCCTGAGATAATTTTGTCTTTGTCTATGTCCTGAGGGGAATTGGTTAATCGCGGATAATTAATGTTTGTACGGAGGGTGTCGGTCAGTTCGCTGACTACATTGTATATGTCCGTGTCTGTTTTACCGGCATACAGCATTACCCTTGCTTTTAATGCGCGTACGGCAAATGCATTCATCCGTAATTTCCGGTTCAGCAGATAAACGTTTGCCGGAGTTTCCATGGGTGTCCAGACTGGGTCTTTTTCAAACAAAGGTATAGCTGTATTGATATCAGCCAAAATTTTTTCAATCACTTGTTCAAATGTACTGTATGAAGTTGTATTCTGCCCGAAAGTTGTCACATAGGGAATACACTTTTCTCCTTTATCCAAAGTTTTGGAGGGACCAAACATCCGTAACAGGTCGAAGTGCAGGTAAGCCCTCAGAGCCAAGGCTTCTCCTTTTATCAGGTTATAATTGTCCCCCTCGAACATTCTTCTGTCGGCATTCTCCAGACGTTCCAGCAACTTATTGGCGTTGGCAATTGCATTATACATATCTTTCCAGATGGCAGCAATCACCTGTTCTGCTTTCGGAGTTTTATAGTCGAAGTTTACAAAAGACGAATATTCTTCAGGTGCTCCGTCCCGTAAAGTGTAACTATATGCTAATAAATCCATGGTGCTGATTGTCATATGATTTCCGTACAGTGAACCTCCGGACATCTTGGCATAAACGCCGATTAAGGCGTCGAAAAATCCGCTTTCTGTTTTATACAGATCGTCTTCTTTGGCATCAATTTCCGATGAAACATCGAACCAGTCTTCACAGCTTGTGAGCATCAGCAGGCTGATAAACAACGTGAATATATATGTAGCTTTTACTAACTTTTTCATTTTTATCTGTTTTTACGTTCTACTGTTCATCTTTAAAATGTCGCACTTAATGAAAATGCAATCCGGTTTGCAAATGGATAGTTAATACCCCTTTCCTGCTTTACAGTGGAAAGTCGCATAATATCATTCATGTAAGCATTTACTCTCAGGCGTTCCATGCCCAGTTTGCGTAGCACACCTTTATGTCTGATATCGTATCCCAGACTTATAGATTCACAGGTAAACACATTTTCATCTTGTACGAAACGACTGGTTGGCCGGGTAAGGGTTTTGTCAAAAATACTTTTGTAGAGTGATTTATCTCCTTCTTTCCGCCAGCGGTTGTCGTAAATACGACGATCTACATTTCCATAAAGATTGGCATTCTCTACCCGGTCTACTAAGGTGGAGTTATAGATTTGTCCTCCTATTTTATAGCGGAAGTTAGCACTGAATGTCAGATTTTTATAGGTCAATGAGGTTCCGATAATACCTTCTACGTCTGGGCGTGTATTTCCTACAGCAACCTGGTCAAACGCATTATAAGTAAATGTTGTCTGTCCTTGTTTGGTTAGGAAAAGTTCATTACCTGTAGCGGGGTCAATGCCTAAAGAACGGACTGCATATATGTCTGTTAATGAGCGTCCTTCTTCATATAAGATTACAGGGGCGGTTTGATTTTCTTTGGCAGCGTTATTGATGACTTCTTCATTCCGCTTTTTCATAAAATTACTGATTTTTGTAATTTTATTCCGGTTGTGGGCTGCGGAAAAATTTACACTCCAGTATATCTGTTCATAAGGTTTTTTTATAAACATAGCTTTTGCGGTAGCTTCAAATCCCTGATTTTCGGTTTTTCCGACATTTTCTTTGTAACTAGAGAAACCGGTTGAAGTTGCGATAGTTACGTCGGCCAGTAGATTATCCGTCTGTCGTCGGTAATAATCGAAATTGAGCATAAAGCGGCTGTCCACAAAGCCCAATTCCAAACCTAGATTCAGAACATGTGTCGTCTGCCACTTCAGATTTTTGTTTCCGATGCCTTTGGGCCACGCAGGTATCAGGCCTGCATAATGCCGGTCTGTTGCGTAACTGTACATGGATGTGGCCTGAAAAGGGGCGAAATTTTGTGAAGCAGTGATTCCGTATGAAAAGCGTAGTTTAAGGATACTTACGGCAGGGGCGGCCTGCATCCATTTTTCGTGATGTATATTCCAGCCTGTCCCCAATGACCAGATCGGGGCAAATCGGTTATTAGAACCGAAATTTGAGGATCCATCTACTTTTAATGAAAAGTCGAACAGATACTTCCGGTCATAAGAATAGTTGAAGGTACCCAGGATTCCTCCCAGACGTTGGATACCGTAGGTTGCGTCTGGCCGGGAATCTTTATAATATTGTTTGGCAAAAGCAATGCTGCTCATATTATCATTCGGGAATCCTTCTACTTCTACTGTTTTGTCATTGCTTTTATTTTGTGAAATATTGAATCCTAGTACGGCGTAAAGGTTATGTTTTCCGAAAGATTGCCCGTAACGTAAGTTCAGGTCTCCCAGGATGCCAAAACTCTCTCCATTTGAAAATAAAGCCTTTCCCCTTCTCAGATATTCCTCCGGAGAATTGAGCGGATCGCCCAGTTCCGAAAACATCGTATGAGATGCCGGGTAAAATTTGTCTTCCGAATTAAATTGTTTGGTAAGACTGAAACGTCCCATCAACGTCAGATTCTCTGAGATTTTCCATTCGATTGAAAAATTGTTCGTAAAATCCGTATATTTTTTCTCATCTACTGTGTGGAGTGTCGCATTGTATAATGGGTTTTTATTGAATTGCGAACCTTCTAAAAAATCAGGATAGTGGTCATCAAACAATTTTGGAGGACGTCCTTGTTCATCGAACGGGCGAACATACGGATTCAATGCCACATATTGGCTGAATTCTCCATAAGGTGAATTTTTCGATTCATTTGCTGTAATCTGAAGATCGTTTTTAAATAACAGACCTCCTTTACGATATTGCAGGAAAACACCTCCCATATAATTATTATGGCTTGATCCTTTCATCACTCCCGGGGTCATCCGCACAGAGAAGTTGATGCCGTAACGGATCACTTTATCTCCGCCACTCAGATCGAAATTATGACGATGTTCAAAAGCTGTTCGCAGCGGCTTACTTAACCAGTAAGTGTTTACCCCCTCTTTCACATTTTTCAGCATCCGGTTATAATACTGCTTCATTTCTATATCGTTAGTCATTGAATGCCCCGTAAAATGTCCGGCATCGTATTGAAGCTCAAGAGCCTCCCTGGCTGATAATAAATCGTAGTCAGTAAGGTCAGGCATAACTACAGCGTAATCTCCGTTATAGCTTAGCCGTAACCGTCCGGCTTCAGGTGCTTTTGTCTCGATGACAATCACGCCGTTGGCAGAACGTGAGCCATAGAGAGCGGCAGCAGAAGCATCTTTTAAAATGGATATGCTTTCTACCCGGTTGGGATCAAGGTCTACTACCCGTTGCAGAGAGACTTCAAAACCATCCAGAATAAATAAGGGTTGATTTGGATTTCCCTTGTAATTGGCATCCAGGTCGGGGATGCCGTTGGCTCCGCGGACTTCAATTTCAGGTAATGAGTTGGGGTCGGAACCATTCAGGTTGTTTTCTACAATTTTGAATGAAGGATCCAGTGTACGGAGACTTTGCAGAATGTTTTGATTGCCTACCATTTTCAACTGTTCGCCGGTTACTGTGATAGAAGCTCCGGTTGCCAGTTCTTTGCTCCTGCGGAAAATACCGGTCACCACTACGTCGGCGAGATTTTCTGACTGTTCTTCCAGTACGACAACAAGCTCTTTCCTGCCCTCTAATATTTCTTTATCTCTTAATTCTTCGGTGGGAACTTTTTTGGTCTTCATTCCTACAAACCGGAATACGATCATACCCTTTAAACCTTCCGGTAAAATAAGTGAGAATTTACCGTCAATATCAGTAGCGCATCCCACAGTTGTCCCTTCGATCAGGACTGTCACTCCTGGTAAGGGTTCTCCGTTTTCGTTTTTCACAATTCCTTTCAGGATATGTTGCCCTTTTTCCTTGTCACTGGTATTTGCAAGCTTGTCTTTGATTACTACCACGTCGTTTATCATCGTAAATGTCAAGCCCGTACCTTCCAATACATTGTTCAGTGCGTTTTCAAGAATCTCGTCTTTGATGTTTACGAATTTTTTGGTCTCATGCTTTATTTTGTCTTCACTGTAAAAAAAATGGAGACCTGTCTGTTTTTTCAATTCCTGCAGTATACGTCCAAGGGTAACATTTTGCATGGATAAGGATACTCTTTGCTGACTGTAACCGGAAGCAAGGGCTCCCAATTGCAGCATGAATAAAAAACATAAACATAGCTTCATGATTGTCAAGCATTTTTTCAAACGAAAGGGCACACCACGCCCATAGAAACAATTTTTTTTCATACTTTTGTAATGTTTCATTAAGTTATTAATGTTCACCTGATAAATACGGGTTCAGTGCCAACAAATACCCGTATTTATTTTTTATCAATTATAATTGTCTTTCCTTCTGTTTTAAATTTTACATCACCCCCTGTTTCAATCAGTTCCAGAAATACATTTATATTTTCAAATCGTTCCAGATTTCCTGAAAAATTTAATTTCTTCGTGGCCGGATCTATATAGATTACGTTAATATCGTACCATCTTCCCAGTGTTTGCATGATTTCTTCCAGAGGTACATTTTCGAATACATATTTTCCTTCTCGCCAACCGACATACTGTATGATGTCTACTTTGCCTGTTTTGATAGTTCCGGTTTTATCTTCCTGTACTTGTGTTCCCGGGGACAGAATCACCTCTTTCTTCGATTCATCGGAGACATACATTACTTTTCCAGATTCCAGGGTAGTGATAACTTTTTGTTCATCAGCATAATCACGTACATTAAAATCTGTTCCCAAGACTTTTACGGTACCCATGGAAGTATGCACCCGGAATTCATGCTCTTTATCCCGGTTTACCTGGAAATAAGCTTCTCCCTTTAAGTAAACATCTCTGCTTCTACCCGAGAAGTTTACCGGAAATTTCAATTCGGTTTCTGCATTTAACCATACTTTTGTACCGTCTGACAACTCCAAACGGTATTCGCCACCCCGGGGAATGGTTACTGTATTATAAACCATTTCCATTGTTGGATTGACCTGTCTGATCTTATAGGTTAATCCGCCGGATTCGGTACGTAGTATTGTTCCATCCTGTTCCTGCCATTCCCGGGTATCTTTTTCCAAGGGCACTAGCCTCCCATCCGCTAAAGTCACAGTGGCACAACTTTGGCCGGGGTGAATCATTTCAGTTACTACACTTTCATTTTCTATTTGTCCGGATTTCTGTTGCAACCACCACGTAGCAATAAATAATAATATAACTGAAGCAGCTGCCGAGATCCACCAACCCAACCGCCGTTCTCTGCCGTGGGATTGCCTGAATTTCCGGTAAGCTTCCATGCCGTCAAAAATGTCTTCT
>CAJMQA010000127.1 GCA_905215395.1 uncultured bacterium
CATTTGCTGTTTTCGCTATAATTTTACTTCCCCACCCCAATCTGTTTTGATTATATATAATAAAATGCCCCACTTTCCAGTAATGTAAAAGTAATTGAACATTAGCAGCAGAAACTAATTTTATCTGTGCTTGCTCTATCTCTGCTCCAAGAATATCTACAAATGAATCAAATTCCCGTTGATGTATTATATTTCCTATTTTATCCATTACTTTTCTTTTAAACTGATTCCGTCACAAAGGTAAACAGAAATATCATAACTGGTTAAATTTACTCATGGCATTGGCTTTAATATCATCTGCAATATCAATATAGGGTTTCATCGCTTTGTAATCACTGTGTCCTGTCCATTTCATAACAACATGAGCCGGGATTCCCATAGACAAGGCATTACAAATAAAAGTCCTGCGTCCGGCATGAGTACCCAAAAGAGCGTATTTAGGCGTAACTTCATCTATACGTTCATTTCCTTTATAATAAGTTTCCCGTATCGGTTCATCAATTCCTGCCAGTTCACCCAATTCCTTCAGATAATCGTTCATTTTCTGATTGCTGATGACAGGTAAAGCCTTATCACCTCTGAAATGGACATCTTTATATTTTTCCAGAATAGCCCTGCTATGGTCGTTTAATTCAATGGTAAGGCTATCGGCTGTTTTTACTGTTGTAATCTCAATATGATCGGATTTCACATCACTACGCCGGAGGTTATAAGCGTCAGAATATCTCAGACTGGTAAAACAACAAAATAAGAATACGTCACGGACACGTTCCAAATATTGTTTTGTTGGCGGTATCTGATATTCCCTCAATTTCGTCAACTCTTCCCAAGTAAGGAATATTACTTTTTTCTGCGTATTCTTTAATTTAGGTTTAAAATTCTCAAAAGTATTATCTTTACAATATCCTTTCTTTATGCACCAACGCAAAAACCATTTAAGAAAACCGATTTGCTTTCCAATGGTCACATTCCTCATACCTTTTACCTCTCGAAGATAATTCACATAATTCGCTAACTTAGCCTCATCAAAAGCTCCAGGAGAAAGCGCAGGATCAAAAGCCATCAAGTGATTTTTCACAACGGACATTTTTTTATAAGTTGATATTGTCCAGTTGTTTTGAATACCGCACTCTTTCACAAATTCATCATAAATTTCTACAAAAGAAACTATTTCTTTTTTATCACCTGCTGGTTCAAGATTCACAAGTTTTTTATTTTTCTCGTTAAAAAAATTCTTTACTTGCTGCGGTGTAGGGACACATCCCTGAACCTCAAACTCTTTAAAGATTTCCTGAATATCTGTATAATATTTCAATAAATCCGCATTAATTTCGGATGCCGTTTGTTTCAACTTATTGGTACAATTATTCTTTACCCGTTGTAATTTTTCATTCCACTTGGCTAAATCTATCCGATATCCAGTTGTAAATTCAATCCGGTGACCGGAATAAACAACACGCATTCGAATAGGCACATTCTCAACAATAGGTTTCCCGTCTTTTTTTCGATTCTCTAAACAGAAGATAATATTACGCTTGATATTCATAGTCTGGGTATAAAAAGTTACACCCAAATCTACACCCTTTTTTTTAATATTAACAAAGATATTTCAATTTATTTTGCTTAAAAATGAAATTGTAATAAATTGGTTATTAATAGATAATTAGAACATTTATGATATCACATGAACATAAAGGTGAGAGAGCCTGCTGCTCCACGAAAAGCCGAAAACATAGTTCTTCACCAGACTATATTTTCGGCTTTTTCATTCCCTTTCAGTCTTCCTCCCCCCAAAAGTTTTAAAAGTAAATTTTTCTTATATTTTGATTTTCAGTTTCTGACCGGGACGGATATCCTTCACTTGATTTTCAGAGATACCATTCCATCGCATGATATCCTTATTTGATACTCCCGGATATTTTTTGGCAATAGACCAGAGGTTTTCTCCTTTCCGAACAGTATACAGTACAAATTCACCATCTATGGTTTCCACTTTCGGAGCGACGGCTGTATTACTTTCTTTTCCTGAATAGGCAGCTTTGCTTTTATATTGAGCCACCTTCTTTTCCGGCACATAAACCACCAGTTTCTGACCAGGACGGATTGTCATTCGCTTGTTCAGATTATTCCAGTATTTCAGATCGGCTAACCGGACATTGAATTTCAAGGCAATGGCCCCCGGGACATCCCCCGATTTCACCGTATATACCATACGGGCCCGTCCCTCTTGACCCAATGCCTGGGCATGGACCTTAATCCGGTTCCTGGGATCTGCCGTACGATCGCTATCATTGAAATACTTAGTGCGGTTACAGGCAAATATAGAATCCTGATTGTCTATAAAATCATTGATATGATTATAAGGAATCTTTAAACCATACGATTTACCGAAACCTGCCGGAATAACATCTGCCCGGTATTGCGGATTCAAATCACGCAATTCTTCCACAGACAAATCCAGCTTCGCTGCAATCTGTTCAAAATGCAATGCATCAGAAATCATTACGCTGTCACACATCCGCGGTAAAGTGGACTCGAGTGGGTAAATACCATGCTCTTTATAATAATTGAAAACATAAGTAGCTGCAATAAATGCAGGCACATAACCGCGGGTTTCCTTAGGCAAATTGTAATAAATATCCCAATAGTTTTTCTTACCTCCGGAACGGCGGATTGCCTTATTTACATTACCAGGCCCGCAATTGTAAGCTGCAATCACCAGAATCCAATCTTCATAAATCCCATATAAGTCATTCAGATAACGTACAGCAGCCTTTGTTGACAATATGGGATCACGACGTTCATCTACATATGAATTTATTTCCAACTTATACATTTTTCCGGTAGAGTACATGAATTGCCACAATCCACAAGCTCCAGCTCTGGAAAGTGCCCTGGGGTTCAATGCACTCTCAATAACCGGCAAAAATTTCAATTCCAGAGGCATACACTCAGCATCGAGGGCTTCTTCAAAAATCGGAAAATAATATTCACTCAAGCCAAGCATATTCGCCACCTGAAAACGTTTTCTTACAGTATACAGCTCAATATAATTACGTACGATATCATTGAAAGACAAAGGAACTGCAGATTGCAAAGAACCCAGACGTGCCAGATAAAGAGAATCACTGCAAGGAGAGATATTCTTCGTATTCTCAGCTATGGCCAGCGAATCCACATAGTAGGCACTATCCAGTTTACTCAGGTACCAGCTTGTATAATAATAATTCAGTTTATCAATGAAAGATTCAGGAATTGAATCAGCAAGGGGCCTGTCTATTACAATGGCCTCCTTTTCAACTATACTATCCTTGCTCACAATATTAATTCCACATACCCCTTTAAAAACTATACAGGATAGCAGTAAAAGCCCTAAACGCACCATTTTCCGTTAAAAATTTAAAGTTAATGTCAAACCTATCGAACCTCCCCCTATCGGACTGTAGGACGAGGTCGGCTGAATATGAAAACTCAGATTATCATCTATTTCAAAATCATAGAAATGCGCATACACAGTTGCATCAATGATATTGATTGCATAAATGGCAGCCATCACAATATAACACAAATCCCGGTTTCTCTTAAAAGAAGTTTTCCGGTTATTCAATGTATTTTTAAACCAAGTCTGTCCCTGACTGGTCTGCAAATATGGGTCGGTTTTTACATCAAATGCTTTCGGGATCTTATCCCAGGCCGGATTTTCCGGATAGGGAGTATCCGGATCCTTTGCTTTGGCATCCAGATATTGCACCCATTCTATATAAGCATTCCTATACTCTCTGAACCGTTTTTGGTTCCAGGTAATACCGTAAATATCAGCAGCAATCCCTCCATAGAGAATAGGCACTTTCCACCATTGTCCGTTATAGATTTGTCCCGAGCCAGGCAGAATCATAGCCATAATTGTAGCTTTGTGCGGGGAATGAGGCTTCCTGACGATCTGCTCCATCATCTTCAAAGTGTCAATCTGTACCCCGGCTGTATCTTTCCTCCAACCGGCAGCTTCAACACTCACCCCTAACAGGAGTACCCAAATCAACAAAACAACTTTTCTCATTCAATTCTATCCAGCAACTCAATGATCTTTTCCAGCTCTGCGTCAGACTTAAAGCCGATTACAATTTTTCCTTTTCCATTCTCATTTCTCTTCAACTCCACTTTAGTACTAAAGCGACGGGATAAATGTTGCTGCAATTCGATATAATCGCCGATTTCATTTATCTTCGCAGATTTTTCTGCAGCAGGCTCCGGAAGCACTTCTTCCGGCTCTTTTGGATTAGCCAGTTCCCGTACAATCTCTTCCACTTTTCTCACAGAAAAATCATATTTCAGAATCTGCTCAAAAATCATCAATTGGGTATCCGGATCCTCTATTCCGAGAATTGCCCGGGCATGTCCCATAGAAATCTTCTTATCCCGTACCGCTAATTGTATCTGAGCCGGAAGTTTCAGCAAGCGTAAGTAATTGGCTATCGTAGCCCTCTTCTTACCTACCCGCTCACTCAAAGCGTCCTGAGTCAATTCACATTCATCAATTAAACGCTGATAACTGATAGCCACTTCTATAGCGTTCAGATCCTCCCGCTGTATATTTTCTATCAACGCCAGCTCCAACAAGCTATCATCCTCTGTTTTGCGGATATAGGCCGGAATTGTTAACAAACCGGCTAATTTTGAAGCTCTGAAACGCCTTTCACCGGCTATAATCTCATATTTTCCATCTTCCACAGCCCTAACGGTAATGGGCTGCACTATCCCGATCGATTTAATGGAAGCGGCCAATTCATTCAACGCCTCTTCATCAAATTCTGTTCTCGGCTGAAAAGGATTGGGACGTATATCTGTAAGATTCAATTCCTGTATGGCAGATACCACCACCTCCCGGGTCACCGGTTCTTCTGTCGCATCCGCAATAAGGGCTCCCAAGCCTCGTCCTAATACATTCTTTTTTGCCATAATAGATGATTCCCTTATTATTCCTGGTTTCTCTTTAATAACTCTTGTGCCAACAACATATAATCTTCCGATCCACGGCTATTGGCATCATACAAAATAGCCGGCTGACCAAATCCCGGAGCCTCTGCCAATTTGGTATTCCGGTTGATCAGGGTCTTGAATACCATATCCTGGAAATTTTTCCGGACCTCTTCCACAACCTGGTTGGATAATCTCAACCGGGCATCGTACATAGTCAATACGAATCCTTCAATTTCCAGTTCCGTATTCAAGCGTTTTTGTATCAATTTAATTGTACTCAGCAATTTTCCCAGACCTTCCAATGCAAAGTACTCGCACTGTACCGGGATAATCACAGAATCAGCCGCAGTCAAAGAATTGACAGTAATCAATCCTAAAGAAGGGGAACAGTCGATCAGAATATAATCATATTTATCCTTTACCGGTTCCAATACCTTCTTCAATATATTCTCCCGCTCCGGCAGATTCATCATATCTACCTCAGCACCCACTAAATTGATATTAGAAGGTAACAGAGACAAACGGTCGATCTCTGTCGTCAATGTGGCTTTATCTGCTTCCAATCCATCAACCAAACACTCATAGATAGTCGAATCACCTAACTTTTGCACATCATATCCTAAACCAGAAGAGGCATTACCCTGAGGATCCGCATCCACCAATAATATTTTTTGTTCCAGCACAGCCAAACTAGCAGCCAAATTCACAGAAGTTGTCGTTTTTCCTACACCACCTTTTTGATTAGCAATAGCAATGATCTTAGACATAAATTCCCATTTTATAGATATTTGTGGTAAAAGTACAATTAAAAAAATTATCTGCTTGATTTTTGCATAGCTTTTTAATAACAAAAACGCCTTTTTTACTAACAGCAAAAAATAACATTCTGGAAATCAAATCAATAAAATTCACAAAAACAAACTGTTCATTTAAAACATATTATTACTACTTTTATGCCGTGAATATCACTCCTCAGGACTGAAGGGATATAAAACATAAAGTATGCTGTTTAGCTTTCAATTTTTACATCCGGAATTTTTATATGGATTGTCCTTATTGGCCATTCCCATACTGTTGCACCTGTTCAGTCTGAAAAGATATAAAAAAGTCTATTTCAGTAATTTTAATTTTCTGGAAGCCCTGCAACAGCAAAAAAGAAATAGTTCCAAAATAAAAAATCTATTTCTGTTGTTATTGCGTTTACTGGCAATTACCTGTATAGTCATTGCATTTGCCACACCTTATACAACACCACATTCTCCGGAAACTCAAAGGCAAAATGTACCGGCTGTAGTAATCTATGCAGACAACTCTTTCTCAATGACCAATACAGGTTCCCGGGGAAACTTGCTGGAAGAAGCAAAGAAATACCTCTTCGATATCGTAAATACCTATCCGGCAAACACAAATTTCAAATTACTGACGAACGAAAGTCCCCGGGATGTGCTGCTCAATAAAGAACAAATTTCTGATGCTCTGGGCAAACTGAAACCTACTCCCTTTTCCAAATCTCTCTCACAAATTCTGAAAGAAGCCGGAGAATTGACAGACCATAAACCAGGCACCCTCTTCCTGATTTCTGATTTTCAAAGAAAAAACTGCGATTTCCAGCACATTCAAAACGATTCCCTACAGGAAACGGTTTTATTATTATTAAAACCTGAAAATTCAAATAATCTTTACATACGGGATGTCACTTTTGAACAGGCCCTGCACAAAAAAAATCAAACCGATAAGATCAAAATATCCGTCGTCAATGCTTCCGATAAAGAATTTCATAATATCCCGCTTAGTCTGACAATCAATGACAAGAAGAAAGATGTCCAAAACATAAACCTTCCACCCCAAGGAGAACAAACCATCGAAATCAATTATCTGAATACAGAAGAGGGCTTCTATAAAGGTTTTGTTGAAATCATAGATTTCCCGGTTGTTTTCGATAACAAATTTTTTTTCACCTATGAAGCAGGCAATCCGACTGAAATCCTGTATCTGTGGCAAGATCAGGAAAATCCATATTTCGGAAAACTATTCTCGGATACCTTACATTTCCAGTATACCTCTGCACCGGTTCTTCAAGGTGCCCATCTGAATTTGTCCCGGTACGACCTGATTATTCTGGACGGTATCACCCGTAGTAGTTCAGGGCTGGAGAGCTTATGGGAAGAGTATTTAATCAAAGGCGGGCATCTGTTTGTCCTACCGGGAAAAGCTTCACCTGAAAACCAAAACCGTTTTTTACAAAAAATACAAGCCCCCCGGTTCAGTGCATCCGATACTAACAGTACGATTAGCGGTATAGAACTTCAATCTGCATTATTTAAAGACGTATTTGCCGATACATACAATCAGGCAATCCTGCCCCATATCCGGCTATTTTACCCGTTACAACTATCACCTTCTTCCGAAAAATTACTCTGGGACAAACGTGGAAATACTTTATTAGCTTCAGCAAATACAGGTAAAGGTTCCATCTATATTTCTGCATTTGATTTTTCCACTCCGAACAGCGATATGGTTTTTCACCCCCTGTTTGTTCCGC
Source organism: uncultured bacterium (assembly GCA_905215395.1). Classification (GTDB taxonomy): domain Bacteria; phylum Bacteroidota; class Bacteroidia; order Bacteroidales; family Marinifilaceae; genus Odoribacter. Next base: position 7,520 of record CAJMQA010000127.1, read on the forward strand.
TTTTGGTCAACATGGCTTACCGTCTCAATTCAGCCCAAAAAATCAGTTACATTCTGAACTCAGGACAATCAGCCGCTCTCAATAAAAAATATTATACAGAGACTTTACCTGTAAGCATCCGGAACGAACAGGCAGACTATGAATTTATTCCTGAAATACGTAAAAATTTCAACGGCGACTTTCTTATCACAAATACTCAGGATATTCCGGAAGCAGGTTTATACGAAGCCATCCAGAATAACCGGATCATCGACGTGCTAGCCGCAAATTACAAACGGGAAGAATCTGAGATGGACTTCTGTAGTGAAGTGGAACTGGCCCGTTACTTTCCATCTGCCCGTATAGAAAATTTGAGGACCACACGTCTGGACCGCAATAATCAGATTATAAAAGAAATCGTATTACAAGATACTAATAAATACCTTTCACCCTGGTTCCTGTTGCTGGCAGCACTCTGCTTATTATTGGAACAGATTGTGTGGAGAAAGAGACTAAACTAATACCATATGTCAGCATCAGAGATAATATCCGATTTACAAGCTTTAGGTTCGCCGGCAAAAGCTGCCCATTTGTCCCATTTTTTCAAAACCGGGAAAGGAGAATACGGAGAGGGGGATTTATTTATAGGAATCACAGTCCCGGAACAAAGAAGCATTGCCAAAAAATACAGGGACACCGATTTTACAATCCTCAGAGAACTGATCCACTCGCCTTTTCACGAAGTCAGGCTGACTGCCTTGCTGATTCTGGTCGGACAATTTGAAAAGAACAGGAACGAGAGCTTTCGCAAAAATTGTGTCGACTTCTATCTTACTAACACACGCTATATTAACAATTGGGATCTGGTAGACCTTAGTTGCTACAAACTTCTGGGAGTCTGGCTAGAAGATAAGGAACGGGATATCCTATACAAACTCGCAGCTTCCGACCTGCTATGGGAACAACGTATTTCCATTGTCAGTTGTATGCATTTCGTTCGCAAAGGGGACTACAAAGACTGTATGGCACTTGCTGATCTGCTGATACACCATTCTCATGATTTAATGCACAAAGCTGTCGGGTGGCTTTTGCGGGAAACCGGAAAAAAAGATCGGAATACTTTAAAAACTTTTCTGCAAACCCGGTATCAGGACATGCCCAGAACTATGCTCCGTTACGCCATAGAGCATTTCCCGGAAGAAGAAAGAAAAAAGTATCTGAGGAATGCCATTTAATTTTGGTATATTTACATCATTTAAATTCAGCTTATGATCAGTTATTTACAGGTAGAAAATCTCAGTAAACGGTTTGGAGAACAGCTCCTTTTTGAAAATATATCTTTCGGTATCGGCAAAGGCAATAAAGTGGCATTGATTGCAAAAAACGGAATGGGAAAATCCACTTTATTACGCATCATCGCAGGCAAAGACAACGCGGAAACAGGTCAGGTAATCTTCCGGAATGACATCCGGACAGGTATTCTGGATCAGGATCCTGCACTTGACCCGGGAAATACTGTTTTTGAAGAAGTATTCCACTCAGATTCTCCTGTACTAAATCTGATTAAAAGATATGAAAATGCTGTCAATCAAAACGATACAGATACATTAGAGACATTGATCCCGGAAATGGACCTGCATTCTGCCTGGGATTACGACACCACTATAAAACAAATCCTTTCGGAACTGAAAATCAACACTTATAATAAGAAAATCAGTACCCTTTCCGGAGGACAGAAAAAAAGAGTAGGCCTGGCCAAAATATTGATCAGTAACCCTGATTTCTTAATACTGGATGAGCCAACCAACCATCTGGATATCGAAATGACAGAATGG
>CAJMQA010000128.1 GCA_905215395.1 uncultured bacterium
GGTTTGGTTATAGTAGTTACTGTTTACGGAGCCGTCAGTGTGTTCTACCATATGCTTTCTTTTGTCAATGTATTGAAAGTTGTAACTGTGGTTTGCATAGGATTATGTTTATTCAGTTATGCCTTCCGGCTTTATACCAATTTTTGGGATTGTTTTTTTATATGGATTATTTCTATACTGATTGCCATTAATAAATACCTGTTGAAACGGGATATACAGAGGAGTATTTATATCCTGGTTATTTTTTTATTGTCTGTCTATATTGTGATGGTGACGAAAAAGTACGAGAGCTATAAAGAACAGCGGCAGCGTATGGATTTGGCAACTGAGTTGATAGAAGAAAGGGATTATAACTTTGAAAACCGGCTGGTGGAAATCGATTCGGTGATCCGGCATTCTGCTGCTCTGAGGAATGTCATGGAGATGGGGGATAAGGAACTGGCTAATTCCATATTAGAAAGCCGTTTACTGGATTTAACAGGGTATAATTATACACCGGATATTACATTTTGTCAGCCGGGAGATAGTCTGTGGCTGATAGATGTTCAAGAAGAGTGGGAGTGCAGGGAGTATTTTGACCAGATTATCCGAAAGCATGGACACCGGGTCAGGGGAACTGCATTTTATTCGATAGAGGTTTTTGATGGTTATATAACCTATATCGGTCGTGTGCATTGGGGGAATATGTATTTGTATATCCGGCTGGATGCCATGAAGGATGATGAAGGAGTGGGTTATCCTCAGATTCTTTCCAGAAAGTCCGGGGAGGGAAGAAATGATGTTTACTTCTATTCTTATGCAAAATATTCGGATGGAGAGCTGGTATCCTCTTCCGGTAATTTTGTTTATTATAAAAAGCTGGAAGCTTTTGGCAGAGATAGCCGGAATGTAGACATTTTTGAACAGGATAAGTATTCACACATGTTGATTCCGGTGGATGACCGTAATGTATTGATCATAAGTCTTCATAGTAATACCTTCGCTTTGTATTATATGAATGTATTGTATGCCTTTTTTGTGTGTATACTGGTATCTTCTTACGGTTTATTTTTTACAGTAAACCGGAATATTAATTTCAGGAAAGGGTCCCTGAAAGCCCGGATCAAGAATAATGTTATTTCATTGATTTTTGTGCTTTTGGTGATGTTGACAGCCTTGAGTATCTATATGAATGCCAAGAGTTTTGAGGGGAGGCATAATGCAAAAGCTATTGAGTTACTGAAATATGTCAATAAGGAGCTGGAACGTCTTCCCTGTGTGGACGGGAATATTTGTCCCGATTTTACAGAGACGCTTTACAACATGTCGGAACTTATGATGATCGATATCAATATTTATTCGTTGGCAGGGAAATTGGTAGCTACATCCCGTCCGGAGATTTTCGAATATGGTTTTGACGGATATCTGATAAATCCTCATGCATTGGAACAGATTCAGGCGGGTGTTACCAGTTATGTGGATAATGAAAGAATAGGAGGATTGAGGTATATGTCTGCTTATATGCCGTTGATATTGGATAACGGGAAATCGTATATTCTGAATATTCCCTATTTTGCCCAGAATGATGAGTTAAATCTGGATATTATTATTATGATTGTCATTACTGTGAATATCGCTATAGTCATGATGGTGATCGCCTTTATTTTGTCGGGGTTGTTGGCAGAACGTGTAACCAGGCCTTTGCAGATGGTAAACGATAAATTGAAGATCATGCGTATCGGGGGAAGGAATGAAAAGATTACTTATAAAAATAAGGATGAGATCGGAACTTTGGTTCAGGAATATAACAATATGGTGGATAAGTTGGATGAAAGTGTCATTCAGTTAGCCCGTTCGGAAAGGGAGAGCGCTTGGAGGGAAATGGCCCGGCAGATAGCCCATGAGATAAAGAATCCGCTGACACCAATGAAATTGAATATTCAGTTTATGTTACGCTCCCTGCAAATGGAAGATTCTGAAAAATTTAAGGTAAGATTCCGGGATATATCCGGAGTTTTGATCGAACAGATCGACAATATGGCGAATATTGCTTCAGCATTTTCTGATTTTGCAAAAATGTCAGAATCCCACAATGAAGTTTTTGACATTGGCGAAGTAGTGAAAAATTGTACTTTGTTGTTCGATAAGAATGTGGATCTGCTTGATTGTGATATACAGGAAGGGATTAAAATATTGGCTGACCGGGAGCAAATGCGAAGGGTCGTGATTAATTTATTGAAGAATGCCGAACAAAGTATTCCGGAAAACCGCCGGGGAGAGATCTATGTGAGTGTAAAAAAGCTGGGAGATCAGGTGGAGATCCGGATACGGGATAATGGAAGCGGGATCCCTGAAGATATCCGTGCAAAAATTTTCCATCCCAATTTTACGACAAAATCCAGCGGAACGGGCTTGGGGTTGGCAATTTGCCGGAGCATTATTGAGAGTTTCAGTGGGAAGATCGGCTTTGTGACTGAGATAAATCAGGGAACAGAATTTTATGTGCTGTTGGCAGTTTGGGAAGAACATTAGAATTTATATTATGATAGTTATTGGTTTATTGGTGGGTTTTATTCTTGGGGGTGGTTGTGTGACATTCATATGGTTAAGGTGGGAAAATAAGCGTATACGCCGGAGAGAATCTTTTGAAAAAGAAAAGATCGATATTTCTTTACAGGACTTGCTACGAATTGCGACCTGTAATACAGATATCAATTATTTGATAGTAGAGTATAAGATTGATGTAAAGATGCCTGAATTTTATGAAAAATATCAGGCGCTGAGAAAACAGGATAAGGATTTATATATAAATGAACTGATAGATATTTTTAGCAGGAATAAGCGGGAATATGTGAATGGGTTACTGGATAAATATACCAGTTTTACCAAGCAGGACGTATTGTTGTTACTGATGTGTGAAATGCAGTTATATAATAAAAGTATGGCCCGGATTCTGGGGTTGAGTCAGGAGGCTTTAAAAAAACGTAAGACACGTCTCAAGACAAAGATGCAGTCCGGGACTCTTTCTTCAAAAGGGGAAGGAGTTGTTTGATTCTGCCGGCCACTCTTTCAGGTACAATGTCTACCATACATTTTTGATAGATGTGTTGTTTGCATTTGCCATGTCCGTCTTTGGTACAGGGACGACAGGGTAAATCTACCTCAAGTATTTCAGCAGTAGGACCAGAGGGGTATCCGAAAGCTGTAGGGCCTATCAGGGCAAGGGTCGGGATTCTGAAAAGGTCTGCCGCATGCATAAAGCCTGTATCAGCACTGATGACGATATGTGATTGCCGCACCAGATAGCAGGATTCGAGCAGGGAAGTCTGGCCGCTCAGATTGTGTGTACGTTCAGGGGCCACTTTTTTGATTTCCTCACAGAAAGTGTCTTCCGGCCCCCCTAAAATCAGGAAATGATAATCCGGAAGCAATTGGATTAATTTTTTCCAATGGCTGACAGGCCAGCGTTTCATTGCCCAATTGGCTGACGGAACAAGGGTAATGGTTCTTGCATTAATCAGCGGATTTAACCTGGAGGCAAAAGTTTCCGGAAAATACCAGTCTTTATAGTTATCGGGAAAACTGGTGATACCCCATTTTTGTAATGGTTTCCGGAAGGATTCTGCTCCCCGGAACGGCCATTCGAATCTGTTGATCCGTAAATTGAACAACAGAAATCTTTTCCAGCGTTGCTTTTTCCGTTTGATAAAGTGAGCTCCTTTTTTCCACCATGGAATTAGTTTGAGCCTTAAAATATTAGAACGGATATTACTGTGTGCATCGTATATATAATCGTAATTTTCATTTTTTAGTTCATTGGCCATTTGCAATAATCCTTTCAACTCTTTTGTTTTGTCAAAAGCCCATATCTTGTCAATACGCTTGTCCATTGCCAGAAAAGAGGCCATATCTTTCCTTGTAATCCAATGAATCTCTGCATCAGGGAATTTTTGTTTGATACCGCTGATAATCCCCATGCATTGGATAATGTCACCAATAGAACTAAATCGTATGATCAGAAATTTAGGCATAGAATCGGAGATTAAAGTTTTGCAATGGAACAAAAAATATGTATTCCATATTTCAGGGCTGAAAGATCCGGGAAAAAACCGGAAGTATGAAGCTTATCACAATGGTGTGATTTTCCTTGTACACCCAGACGTATGAAAGTTACCGGAATGATCTGGCTGTAACGGCCAAAATCTTCTGTGGTCATTCTTTGGGACAGTATAGTGACATGCTCTTTGCCCAGCTCTGTCTGTAGTAAGTGAATGACTTGTTCTGCTTTGTCCGGATCATTGAATAAACCCGGATAACCTTCTACGATGTTGATATCAATTTTGGCTCCCATACTTTCAGCTATTGAACGAGAAATCCGTTGAATATGTTCTTTTGCCTTTTTGCGCCATTCTTCATTGAAGGTACGTAAAGTCCCTTCCAGTACAATTTCCCGTGGAATGATATTCATAGTACTCTGACAACGGATGTTCCCGAACGTTAATACTGTCGGAGTAAATGGAGAAGCATTTCTGCTGACAATCTGTTGCAGGGCTACGATAATATGGGAGGCGATCAGTACCAGGTCAGTTGTTTGGTCCGGTAATGCTGCATGGCCTCCCTGGCCTTCTATATGAATATATATCTCATCTCCTGAAGCCATATATTGACCCGGACAAATTCCGATATCCCCTACCGGTAGTTCGGGCTCTGCATGTAAAGCAACCATCCATTCCGGTAGGTGAGCTTTGAAAAACGGGTGGTGAATAATTTCTATAGCGCCTCCGGGAAGTACCTCTTCGGCATGTTGGAAAATCAACATGATGTTTGCCTGTAGGATATTCCGGTGGCCGTTCAGATACTCTGCTGCGCCGAGCAGACTGGCTGTATGCAGGTCATGGCCACAAGCGTGCATGATCCCTTTTTGTGCAGAGACGATAGGATTGCTTTCTGTTTCTTCAAGGGGGAGGGCATCTATATCCGCCCGTAGTGCAATGGTCCGTGAAGTTCTGTTTCCTGCTATCCAGCCGATAATGCCTGTTTTCCCTACAGTTTGGTAGGGTATATGGGCTGCTTCCAGTACACTTTTTATATAGAGAGAAGTTGCAAACTCCTCGAAACTAAGTTCCGGGTGTTGGTGTAAATGAGTGTAATGTTTTATAGCATTGCTAATTATATGTTCGTCGGCTCGCATCATACAACGGATATTTAGGCAAACGAAGTTAAAATTTATTCTTGAATCGAGAAAATCTTGCATAAAAAGAATTAATTTCGTGACATTATTTGTATTTTCAGACAAATCATGTCGTGTGTGTATAAATTTAAGTATTGCAGAAATGAAAATTAGTTTGTTGATTGTTTGTCTTTTTGCCTTTTTGTCTTCTTTTTCACAGGCAGTTATTCAGTTTAATTCCAGAGCTCATGATTTTGGAACGATCAAAGAGGTGAACGGGGCTGTGTCGTATGATTTTGAATTTGTCAATACCGGAAAAGCTCCGATACTGATTAAAAATGTAGAATCTTCATGCGGATGTACTTCTCCGCAATGGAGTAAACAGCCGATATTACCTGGTCAGAAAGGTTTTGTAAAAGCTACTTTTGACCCGAAGGACCGTCCGGGGTATTTTGATAAAACGATTACTGTATACTCCAATGTCCGGCCTGCTGTCCTGGAATTGAAGATTAAAGGGACTGTAGAGGGAAAAACACGTACCATTCTGGATGATTATCCTTATGAATTACCGTCGGGATTGCGTCTGCCACTGGAACATATTTCCCTGATGAAAGTGAAAAAGGGAGAAGTTAAATCTATGGCCATCCAGGTTTTGAATAATGCGGGAAAACAGGTAAATGTTTCTTTCCCGGGACTTCCGGCTCATTTGAAGATGTCCATTGAACCCCAGAGCATTCCGAATAAAGGACAGGCAACCCTGAAGGCTGCATATAATACGTCAATGAACGGGGCGTACGGTTTGAATAAGGAAGAGATTACAATTGTTGTAGACGGAAAGAAGTATACTTTGCCGGTGTCGGTTTTTATCGAAGAAGATTTTAAAAATATTGATTTAGCTACGGCACCTATGATAGAAGCCGATAAAAAGTATTATAATTTTGGCTCTACGTCTTCAGCTCAGCCGGTTGTCTATACCTATCAGATAAAGAATACGGGAAAAGCTGCTTTGAAAATTCACCGTACTTATGCCAATGATGAACGGATTGAGGTGGTGATGGTACAAAAAGAACTGAAGCCCGGCGAAAGTACTGCTTTAACAGTGAAAACCAAAGCAGGTGCTGTATCGGGAAAAGTCACAGCATTGATCACGATTATCTCTAATGCTCCTGCCGCATCAGAATTGAATCTTCGTTTTTACGGACAAATCAATTGACCGGAGAGAAAAAATAGTGACCGGGTATATAGTCAAAATCTTATATAACAATATGACTATATGCCCGTTTTTTTTTAGCTTTGTATTTTCCAACAGAAATCTTGATCAAATGAAGAAACATATTCCGAATCTGATAACCTGCCTGAATGTGATCTCCGGAACTCTCTCAATCTTTATGGCGATGTACGGACATCTGGAAATAGCTGTTGTCCTGATATTAATAGCTATGGTTTTTGATTTTTTTGATGGTATGGTTGCCCGTCTGTTGCATGTGAAGTCAGATATGGGAAAAGAACTGGATTCTCTTGCGGATATGGTGAGTTTTGGGCTTGCCCCTGCTATTATTGCCTATTTCCTGATTTTAAGGGAATTGCCGGGTGGGGATCTGATAAATTTTGCATACTGGAGCTGGATAGAAAAAATTCTGGTGTTTACTCCTCTGGTCATTCCGGCTTTTTCAGCCTATCGTCTGGCAAAATTTAATCTGGATGTCCGCCAGACGACTTCTTTTATTGGAATGCCGACTCCGGCTCATGCCTTGTTCTGGATAGGTTTGGTTTTTGGAAGTCAATATGCGCCGGCTCTTTATGGTTCATTGTTCGGACATGCTTGGGTATTAGGGATTTGTGTTTTGATTCTTTCCATACTGCTAATATGTGAATTACCGATGTTTTCACTGAAAATATCGGGATTCGGATGGAAAGAAAATAAAATACAATATATTTTCTTTCTGGTCCTGATTTTATCGTTTTTCCTTTTTGGAGTTGCTACAGTGATTTTTATTATCCCGCTTTACATCCTTTTTGCTGTGATAGGTGCTTTAAGTAAGGTTTTTACCAGGATAAATCCTTGATAGGATCGTAATCCACATAATCATATACCGGGGAGATCACGCTGTTACAGTTGATTTTGCCTGTTGCCGTAGATAATGCCGGGAGAGAAGGTTGTACTCCGGAGTTGTTGATTTCACGTGACGGATCTGCTGCGGTCCGGAAAATATCCAGCTGCGTGATCACAATAATTCCTGCAATAGCTGATGCTGCCAGTGCATATTTGAATAAACGATGTAAAATATTTCCGGAATTCCCGGAGTGGAGAAAGTCCGACATATCCGGAGCTTTGATTTTTGGAGCAGGCATATTGACGGTTGCAGGAATATTTTTGTTCATTGGAACTGCAATTTCAAGCGGCTCCATGCCATAAGTTTCTGCAAAAAAATTATATTTTCCCGCTTCAAAAATAATATTGAACCGACGATCTGTAAAAAATACCCCGATGTCACCAAAAGCTACCCGCTGTTTCTGGTTTAATCTGATTTTCAGGTCTTCACAGAATAACATGAGTTGAGTTTTGGCCTTTTCATAACTGATGTTTTCTTTACTAGCGATCCAATTGACCAGTAATCCGTCGTTATGCGTCAGGTTACGGTTGAATAAAATTTCTTTGGAAGGAGGACAAATCAGTCCACTGTTTTCATCAATATAGGCACTTTTATAATTGCATATAAATCCTCCGAAATCCGGGATAATTACGCAATCATGCAAAAATAACAGATCAGATATGTATTCAATAAACCTATGCATACTACAAAAGTAGAAAAAAATAATAGAATAGCAATACTAGGGAAAAAATTAATTTCCGGCAGGTGGTTTATATAAAATTGATATTTTCTTGCTTTCTTTGCATGACATTCTAAGTAAAAAGATAAATTTCTAACATTATGAAGATTTTTGTAACGGGGGGAACTGGCTATATTGGTTCGCATACAGTTGTTGAGCTGCAGCAAAATGGGTTTGATGTGATAATTGCAGATAATTTATGCAATTCAGATCTGGAAGTATTGGACGGTATCGAGAAAATTACTGGTGTCCGGCCTGAATTTGAACAAATTGACTTGACTGAAAATGAAAAGGTGCGCGATTTTTTTTCACGTCACCGGGATATCGTTGCAGTGATTCATTTTGCGGCTTTGAAAGCTGTGGGTGAATCTGTACAGAAACCTTTGGAATATTATCGGAATAATCTGAATTCCTTGATGAATGTGCTTGCCGGGATGCGTGAATTCGGAATAAAGAATCTGGTGTTCTCTTCTTCCTGTACAGTGTATGGTCAGGCTGATGTATTGCCTGTTACCGAAAATACTCCGAGGAAACAAGCAGAATCCCCCTATGGAAATACCAAGGCGATGTGTGAGGATATTATGCGTGACCTGGCTAAGGTAGAAGCAGGAATGAATCTTTTGGCATTACGTTATTTTAATCCTATCGGCGCCCATCCTTCTGCTTTTATCGGGGAGTTGCCCGATGGTGTTCCCAATAATCTGATTCCGTACCTGACTCAGACTGTGGCAGGAATTCGCCCGCTGCTGAACGTTTTCGGGAATGATTACAATACACCGGACGGTTCGCCGGTCCGGGATTATATAGATGTAGTCGATCTGGCTAAGGCACATGTAGTGGCTATCCGTCGTTTGCTGGAAGGAAAGAACAAGACAAATTATGAATATTTCAATATTGGAACAGGAAATGGTTTGTCTGTGCTGGAATTAATCAAGGCCTTTGAAAAAGCAACGGGTGAAAAGGTTAATTATAGGATTGTCGGACGCCGTGCCGGAGATATCGAAAAAGTATGGGCTGATACCTCTCTGGCTAATCAGGAATTGGGATGGAAAGCTGAGGTGCCTATTGAAGAGACTTTGGCTAATTGTTGGAAATGGCAAAAGACTCTAATGAAGTAATTAACGCCTGTCAAAATATTTTACACCGGATGTCTACTTTTAGGCATCCGTTTTTATAAATGGCCTTTATATTATTCTACAGAAAATCTTACTTTTATGTAGGTTTCCTTTGTCCGGTTTCGGGGATAGAGCTTTCGGACCCGGGACACTTCGTGACGGTCGTGTAAGTTTTTCTATCACTATCGGGGGAACTCCTCACTCCGTTCGTCAAACACACCCCGATGG
>CAJMQA010000129.1 GCA_905215395.1 uncultured bacterium
TTATGATCTGGGTCGTATTTGCCCTGATTTTAATCACCACTATGCAAGCTTTCTTCCTGCCTGATATTGATATGGAAACATTGAGAAATGCCAGTACAATGACCGGAGGAATGTCAGGAGTTGCAGGTTTGGAGCATCTGGATGCAAACCAGGCAGAAATTATACGGAAAATAGCCATGACTATAGAACCGGTATTCATCCTTAAATTTTTGGGAGCATTCCTGTTTTATTTTATCGGTGGTTACTTGCTCTATGCTTCACTTTTTGCAGCAATCGGAGCTGCCGTTGACAATGAAACTGACTCACAGCAATTCCTTACTCCTCTTTCTATCCTATTGGTAATAGGATTATATATCGGATTTACAGCCATGAAAAGTCCGGAATCCCCACTGGTATTCTGGAGTTCTATGATCCCTTTCACCTCTCCCATTGTGATGCTGGTACGTATCCCTTTCGGAGTACCTACCTGGGAAATTCTTACTTCCATGACTTTACTGGTCGGAAGTTTCATTTTCTTTACCTGGTTATCCGGAAAAATTTACCGGATCGGCATTCTGATGTACGGGAAAAAAGTGACCTGGAAAGAATTATATAAATGGCTGAAATATTAGCTATCTGACTATTGTATCTGTACTTAATAAAAAAAAGAACAGCCGGCTGAAGAGTTTGATTCTGTATAATGGATAGGATATAGTTTCTGGAATCAAGCCGGCTGTTTTACTTATACTATTTTTCACGATTCTTAAAAAAGAACAGCCGGCAGGAAGAAAAACGTAGTGAAGCAAAGACCTGGGAGCCAATTGCACCTGCCGGACTGTATATTTATTATAGCCCTTCATTTCTCATAAGAAACGCGGGGCTACACCATATATGTTACTCTCCGGCTTTCTGACGACCTTCCGACAACAAAGATGGATAAGCACCCGCGTTAAGTCATGTATACGAATCGTCAACGCAGGCGTTACCACACTCTTCCCTTTGTCGAAATGTTTGTGTCAGAAATTTGAGAGTAAAGAGGAAAAGCGAAAAACGCCACGATAAATAAAAGAACTCTTGGCAGCTATCTACCAACATGACAAAGAAAGAAAAATTAATTTAAATTTCCAAATAATTATCGCAATCATTTTAAAAATTTTGAAGATATTATGTTGCCATGATAGTTAATAAAAAAAGCTGTCTGAAAATTAATCCAGACAGCTTTTTGATAATCAAAAGATTAAATCTTATGAATAACCAAACCGGAACGAAGTTTCGGTTCAAACCAAGTAGTTTTCGGAGGCATAATATTTCCGGTATCAGCAATATTTAATAATTGCTCCATAGATACGGGATAAAGGGCAAAAGCCACTTTCATTTCTCCGTTATCTACCCGTTTTTTCAATTCTCCCAACCCACGGATTCCTCCGACAAAGTCAATCCGTTTTGAAGTACGGAGATCCTGAATATCCAATATATCAGCCAATACATGCTTAGATAAAATTGTAACATCCAATACTCCGATCGGATCATGATCGTCATAAGATCCCGGTTTAGCAGTCAGACGATACCATTTTCCATCCAGATACATACTGAATTCGTGCAATTTTGCCGGATGATAAATTTCAGCACCCATCTCTTTTACTTCGAAAAGAGCTTTCAATTTATCCAGCAACTGAGCCTCAGTTAAACCGTTCAGATCTTTCACTACCCGGTTGTAATCGATAATTTTCAACTGATGATCCGGAAAATGGACAGCCATAAAGAAATTGTATTCCTCATCTCCGGTATGGTTCGGATTCTTAGCTTTGTATTCAGCACCAATACGGGCGGCGGCAGCTGTACGGTGATGTCCGTCAGCTACATAGGTACAAGGTACTTTGGTAGCAAACAGTTCTTCCAGACGTTTGTTGGTTTCCGGACAATTAATAGCCCAGAAATGATGTCCGAAACCATCTTCAGCTACAAAGTCATAATCCGCTTTCTGAGTCTTCACGATATTTTCTACAATAGCGTCAATCTCAGGTACAGCACGATAAGCAAAGAATACCGGTTCCAGATTAGCATTGACATACCGTGTCAGGACCATACGGTCTTCTTCTTTGTCCGGACGGGTCAACTCATGTTTCTTAATGATCCCGTTCATATAATCTTCACAGGCAGCACAACCGACAATACCGTATTGGGTACGTCCGTCCATGGTCTGGGCATAGATATAAAATTTAGCATCCTGATCCTGTACCAACCAACCTTTTTCCTGGAACATTTTGAAATTTTCCACACTCTTGTTATACACTTCTTCAGAATGGATATCCGTTCCGGGAGGACAATCAATTTCTGCACGGGTAACATGAAGCAATGACCTTGGCTTTCCGGCAGCCATCTGAGCTGCTTCTTCCGAATTCATCACATCATAAGGCAGACAAGCCAATTCTTCGCAAACCTCCTGATTCGGAGTACGTAAGCCTTTGAATGGTTTTACTATAGCCATAAATATAACTAATAATTAAATTACTTATTTACTTTGAATTTAGCATCTCCATGTTCCAGATAAGCAACAATCTGACGCGCAGCAGCCAAACCTGCATTTACATTTGCCTCTTCGGTCTGAGCTCCCATTTTCTTCGGCGTAAAGAAATAACGGCCTTCAAACTGTGCAAAATCAGCAGCATTGTCCGGTGCAATATCAGAAATATACTTGAAATCAGGACGATCAGCCATCAGCTTTACCAATTCTTCTTCATTGATCACCTCTTTACGGGCAGTGTTCACCAGAACCCCGCCTTTCGGCATCCGGTTCAACAGTTCATAGTTGATGGATTTTTTTGTTTTATCAGTAGCAGGAATATGTAATGATACATAATCACACATGGCATACATTTCTTCTGCGGAATGCAGAGGAGTTGCACCGGCAGCCTTGATCTGTTCGTCAGTCATGAAGGGGTCGAAAGCATAAACTTCCATTCCGAAGCCATGAGCCACACGACCTACATTCTGTCCAACATTTCCGTAAGCATGAATACCGATTTTTTTACCTTTCAATTCCGTTCCCGATTTGCCGTTATAAAAATTACGGGCCATATATACCATCATACCGAAAGCCAGTTCGGCTACGGCATTGGAGTTCTGTCCCGGAGTATTCATAGCAACCACACCTTTGTCAGTACAAGCCTGAAGATCGATATTGTCAAAACCGGCTCCGGCACGTACAATCACTTTCAGATTTTTAGCGGCATCAATCACTTCTTTTGTCGCCTTATCTGAACGGATGATCATAGCGTCCACATCGGCCACAGCTGCAATCAATTCAGCCTGAGAAGTATATTTTTCCAATAAAACAAGTTCGTATCCCTGAGCTTCAACGATCTCGCGTATTCCTTTCACTGCCACCGGAGCAAAAGGTTTATCTGTAGCGATTAAAACCTTTGTCATAATTGTAAATTTTAAATTGAAAATTACAAATTATAGATTTCAAACAGCAAATCAAAAATTTGCCATTCAAAATCTACAATCCTAAATCAAACTATTATTTATTATCTTTTTCAAATTCCTGCATATCACCAATCAGATCCTTTACATCGTCCATTCTACAAGCATTGTAAGTAGAAGCACGGAAACCACCTACCAAACGGTGTCCTTTGATTCCTACAATGTTCTTTGATTTGCAGAAATCAATGAATGCTTTCTCCAAAGACTCACGTCCTTCAGCCATAACAAACGGAATGTTCATACGTGAACGGGAACCTTCCTCCACTACCCCACGGAACAAAGTATTGCGTTCAAATTCTGCATACAATGCATCAGCTCTTTCGATAGCCATTTTCTCCATCACCTCAACACCCCCCATTTGTTTGATCCATTTCAATGTCTGACCCACAGCAAAAATATTCAAGCAAGGAGGAGTATTGAACATAGAACCGTTGTCCACATGAGTCTGATATTTCAACATAGTCGGGATCTTACGATCAGCAACAACTCTATCCAAATAATCATTGCGGATGATGACAAAAGTAGCACCGGCAGGTCCTAAATTCTTCTGGCAACCACCATAAATCATCATATATTTCTTCACATCCACCGGACGGCTGCAAATATCTGATGACATATCAGCAATCACAGGCACCGGACTATCCAGATCTTCAAAAATTTCAGTACCACGAATCGTATTATTAGAAGTAATATGCAGATAATCTACATCAGCCGGAATTTTAAAACCTTTCGGATAATAAGTAAAATTGCGATCTTCAGAAGAAGCGATCACTTCTACTTCACCCCAAAGTTTAGCCTCAGCAATAGCTTTCTTAGACCATACACCTGTATTTACATAAGCAGCTTTTTTACCCAGGAAATTGTAAGGAATCATACAAAATTGCATACTTGCACCACCTCCTAGGAAAATGACAGAATAATTGTCCGGAATATTCAATACCTCTTTAAATAAAGCTACTGTTTCATCATATACAGCCTGAAAGTCAGCTGAACGGTGAGATACTTCCAAAATTGATTGTCCGCAATTACCTAGTTCTATAACAGCTTTTGCTGTGTTTTCCAGAGTTAAATCAGGTAATTTACAAGGTCCTGCATTAAAAATATGTTTTCTCATTGTGTATAATAATTAAAGATTATAATTTAAATTTCATTTGAATGGAAACGTCACAAATATGCAAAATTCCAGACAAAAAATATCATTTTTAAAGACAAATATCCCAAATACTTATAATTTCAAATCAACATTCTAAAAATAGTTTCCGGTTGTGTAAAAAACGGGACCCGAAAGTCCCGTCATATTCACAACAGTGGCTTCAAGGCTGAAATCAGAAGAAAGGAGTCTTGACCACCTTTGCTTTCAGCGCTTTATTTCTCACCCGGATATATATTTCAGTATCCAGTTTATGGAATCCGCTTTTCACATAACCCGTTCCTATGGATTTACCAGTCAGAGGAGATACAGTCCCGGAGCATACAACACCGATTTCATTTCCTTCTGCATCCTCAATCGGATAACCTTGACGCGCAATCCCTCTGTCCTGAATTTCAAAAGGCTTCATATAACGTACCGGTTTATCTGTTTTGATTTTCTCATGATATTCACGCATGATAAAATCATTTCCCGGAACAAATTTTGTAATCCATCCCAATCCGGCTTCAATCGGAGAATGGTCATCATCTATTTCGTGTCCGTACAGACAGAAACCAGCTTCCAGACGTAAGGTATCTCTGGCTCCCAGACCGATCGGCATGATACCGAATTCTTCTCCGGCTTCAAATACTGCTTTCCACAGTTTTTCTGCATCCTTATTATATGCGTAAATTTCACAACCTCCGGAACCGGTATAACCTGTAGTCGAGAATATCACTTTATCGATTCCCGCAAAAGGAATTTCTTTGAAAGTATAATATTCCATATCTACAACATTTTCAGAAGTCAGTTTCTGCATCGCCTTTAACGCCATCGGTCCCTGAACAGCCAACTGGCAAATATTATCAGACGCATTTTCCAGTTCCACACCGGGCTTCATACCTAATTCCGCACCATATTTCACAACCCAGTTCCAGTCTTTTTCAATATTGGCAGCATTCACTACCAACAAATATTTCTCAGCACTGAAACGATACACCAATAAATCATCGACAATGCCTCCTTTATCATTCGGGAAACAACTGTACTGTACTTTGCCGTCTGTTAAGGCTGCAACGTCATTGGTCGTCAGTTTCTGAACCAATTCAAATGCTTTCGGTCCTTTTATCCAAAACTCTCCCATGTGTGAAACGTCAAATACCCCAACCTTTTCACGGACAATCAAATGTTCTTCTTTAATACCTGTAGGATATTCAATCGGCATATTATAACCGGCAAAAGGAGCCATTCTGGCGCCCAGTGCTTCATGCAAATGAGTAAAAGGAGTTGTTTTCATTTTATTCTCTGTATTTTAAATTTTACTATCACCTTGATCTCTATTCCAAATACTTACATTCTCCTCTCATATAAAATGACAGGAGTTCTTGCAAACGTTAGCACGTAAAAAACTTCACAAAGATATAATTTTATATCTGTTCAGCCTCTCATTTTAATTCTTTTTTTACCGGGGAGTTTTACAATATTTTCTTATAAAAAATATTTGGTTTTTTATACTTTTTGTTCTAATTTCGAATGCTTGTAGACCTCATACTCTCCTCTGGTTCCGGAGGTACACAAACGGACTAACTGAAACTAAAACTGAAACAAATTACAAAAAAACCGAAAAAAATGATTATGAAATTAAGAGAGCAGGAAGGATGTGTCATTGCAGAATTCTCAGATCTGAAAAGATTTACCCTGGCAGTGACCGAAGAAGTGAAAACAGAATTAAAACCCATTCTTTCAGAACAAGGATGTAAAATGATTTTAAATCTGGAAAACGTCGAGTTCATTGACAGTAGCGGGATTGGCTGTATTATTTCCCTGGTTAAGACAGCCAAAAGCAGCGGGTCGCATTTTGTGATTTGTAATCTTCAGAAAGAGGTTATGGACGTCATCAATTTATTACATTTACAAATGATTCTGGATATAGAAAAGGATTTAGCCAGCAGTACCCAACGCTTTTCTTAATCCTTCCTATTTATTAAGATCCGTCAATCCCTCAATTTTCTGACATACCAGGAAAATCTGAGGGATTGTTCTTTTATTTCAGTTGTATTTCAGAATTGTTTTTTTTTCTTTGTAATAAAATTTAGACCCATGAAAATCCTCATTGTTGAAGACGACCCGTCATTGCGTGAAATCATACGGAAAACTCTGGAAAAAGAGAGATATATCACTGAAGAAGCCCCGGACTACAGGACTGCGCTGGAAAAAACAGAGGACTATACCTATGACTGTATCCTGCTGGATATCATGCTTCCCGGCGGGAACGGATTAGCCTTACTTGAAGAATTAAAAAAACAACATAAAAAGGAGAATATTATCATCATTTCAGCGAAAGATTCCCTAGAAGATAAAGTACTGGGGCTGGAGCTAGGTGCCGATGACTATTTGCCCAAACCTTTTCACCTTGCAGAATTGACCGCCAGAATAAAAAGTGTCATACGCAGGAATCATCACGAAGGGGAATTAACCATCAATTATGGAAACATACAGATTGATCCGGATAAATTCAAGGTCCTGATCTGCGACCAGGAAGTTGAACTCAACCGGAAAGAGTATGACATTTTACTTTATTTTATACAACGTCCGGAAAGAATGATCAACAAAATGACTCTGGCAGAAGCAGTCTGGGGAGACCATATCGACCAGGTGGACAATTATGATTTCATCTATGCACAGGTTAAAAATTTACGTAAAAGATTGACAGACGCCGGAGCTACTGCTGAAATCAAAGCTGTTTACGGATTCGGGTATAAAATGACATTGAAATAAATATGAAACTGATTTATCGTATACTGATCCGTTTGTCCCTGATATTGACTATTGTCATGACCCTTTGGGGATTTTGGTTCTATCTGACTATAGTAGATGAGATCAATGACGAAGTAGACGACACATTAGAAGATTATTCAGAAATGATCATTACCCGTTCTCTAGCAGGCCAAACTTTACCTGCCCAATCCGACGGAAGCAATAACAGCTACTACCTCACAGCCGTATCTGCAGAATATGCCAGAAAATATAAACATGTCCGGTATTCGGATGAAATGGTATACATTCAGGAAAAACACGAAACTGAACCTGCCCGGATTTTAAAAACTATTTTTAAAGATAAAAACCACCAATACTTTGAACTGACTGTCAGCATCCCCACCATCGAAAAAGAAGACTTGAGGGATGCCATACTGAACTGGATCATTCTCCTTTATATCACTTTACTGACCTTGATATTAGTCCTGAATATATGGGTTTTTTACAGAAGTATGCGCCCCCTGTATACCTTATTAAAATGGATGGACCAATATACCATCAGTAAAGAAGAAAAAGTCCCGGAACTAAAGACCGACATCACTGAATTCCGGAAACTGCACGAAGCTGCGCAACGCAGCGTTTTGCGTAACCAAGCCATCTATGAACAACAGAAACAATTCATCGGCAATGCTTCCCATGAATTACAAACTCCTCTTGCTATCTGCCAGAACCGTCTGGAAATGCTAAGCGAAGGAGAATCCCTCACAGAGGAACAACTGGAAGAGATTGCTAAGATTCAGAGCACCCTCTCCTACATCATCCGGCTGAATAAATCCCTGCTTTTCCTGTCCAAAATCGACAATGCCCAATTCCCGGAGACCAAAACCATACATCTGAATGAATTGCTCAAACAACAAATTGAAAATTATCAGGAAATCTATGCCTACAAACAAATCACGCTAAACCTGAACGAAATATCCGTTTTGAGTGTCCGGATGAACGAGACATTAGCCATTGCGCTAATGACCAACCTATTAAAGAATGCCTATATTTACAGTATTCCTCAAGGCACCATTGAAATTTCAGTTACAGAGTACAGCCTGAAATTTTCCAATAGCGGAATACAGGAACCTCTGGATACAGAGAAAATTTTCCAACGTTTCTATCAGGGCCAAAATCCTGTCAAAGGTTCCTCCGGACTAGGACTTGCAATAGCAAAGGCCATCTGCACACTTTACCATTTTCAACTCAACTACACTTACAATGGCACACACTGCTTCGAAATTATTTTCTATTAATTAATTGTAAGAATCATTATCTCTATCCGTATAAAACAAGTATAATCCTTCAAACGTATGAGAAAGAAGAAATTTTTCGTATAAAATGCTTCGGAAGCCGATTATTTCAAATTCTTTTCAGTTTTCAGGGGTAATTTTGAATTATAAATTTTAAAATTAGAAGATTATGAAACAGTTAATTGTATTATTTGCATGCATATTTGCATTAAACGGGCTTGCAAAAGCCGGTGACGACAAACCCATCACGATGAACGAACTTCCGCAAAAATCCCAACAGTTCATTCACAAATTTTTTGCTAAAGAAGAAATTTCCCTGGTAAAAATGGAAAAAGAAATGTGGGATAAAAGTTATGAAGTAATTTTTACTAACGGACAAAAAGTGGAATTTGACAAAAACGGAGTATGGAAAGAGGTTGATTGCCAGTATTCTGCTGTACCCAAAGGCATTCTGCCGGAAGCCATACAGAAACATGTAACTGAAAAGTATCCCAACGCCAAAATTTTAAAAATTGAACAGGACAGTAAAAAAATTGAAGTTGAGCTGGACAACAAACTGGAACTCAAATTTAACCACAACAATCAATTAATCGGCATTGATCATTAACCCTTTATACGAACAAACATGAAATTATCTCTATTACCCCTGATTA
>CAJMQA010000130.1 GCA_905215395.1 uncultured bacterium
TGTAAGTCCGAGTTCCCCCGATAGTGATAGAAAAACTTACACGACCGTCACGAAGTGCACAGGTCCGATAGCTTTATCCCCGAGACCGGACAAATTAAATCTACTTTTAATTTACAAACTCAGAGAAAGCCCTACCTTAATACCAAAATCCTGTAAAGTAGGTAAGTCGCTGGCTTTTACACTATATTGATACTGAGCAGCGAGATTTAGTCCGACATGCTCAGAGAAAGGAACAATGACACCGACTTCCGGAGCAAAAGCAAACTGCCAACCCTTCTCTTTAGCCACCAAGTCTCCGATCTCCAGACGGGTTTCCGCCCAATTAGTACCCACTCCCAAACTGGCATAAGGCAATATGGCTGCATTTCCATCGGTAAAAAAATAACGGACACTGGCCATAATCGGAACCACATTCAGATAACGGAACTGATCTCCTGTAATAGTAACTTTTTCACCATTCATTATAAAATTACTGGTCTTATAATCACAATGCTTATAATAAGTATTCCACCCAACACTAGCTCCCACTGCCAAGCGCTCAGTCAGGTAATAATGATAATCCATAGATGCTCCGCGAAAACTCATCTTCGAGATAAAATCGTGAGAATCTCCCAGAGATGCAGACATCCGGTAATTCAGATTCAAAGTCTGGGCAAACATCGGGCTCACCATGCCAACTGTCAGCATGACAAGTATACTGATAAAAATCTTTTTCATGATCCAAATTATTTAGTTGTTTTCAGATAAGGAGATTGAGTGAAACACTGATCTATATTCTTTTCCACACGTTCACAAATATAAGCGTCCCTGCCTGCCAGAATCCCGTTAATTACCCCCGACCACAGCACAGGAATATGTTTGGAAGCTGCGTCTGCCTTTTTCGCATCCAACATATCAATGGCAATCGTTCCTTTATCATAGGCATAATAAGTGACACCTGTTCCATACCAAGGATACCAAGGATAATAACTACCCCATGGACCTCCCCAGCCAAACCAGTCCCATCCCGGATACCAACCCCAATAATTTCCCCAGGAAGTATATTTGAAAGTCGGAGTTGTAAAGACAGAAACTGTCACAGCAAAATCCGGTACCTGGACTTTAGCTTCTTCAGCTGTCAGATACTTGTAATTACGCTCTTCGAAATTTTTCTTTACCAGATCCAACAGTTTTTCCTGGAATTCCTGACTGATTAATCCGGAATCCCGCTCCGAAGCCATTAAAACCACAGAATCCGGCATTACAAATGTTTTATAAACTCCAAAATCAGCCCCCTCATCATAATGAGTCAATGCAATGTCTTTCTCATGCACATAATCCGGTCCGTCCGGGTAACAGGAGGTCATGCACACCACCGTTAGGAAAGAAATTCCTAAAATGAATAATTTTTTCATACTTACATTGTTTTTAGTTAAAACATATATTATCTATTTTCCCGTTAAAAAAATTATCAATATATATGCCAGCTTAGTTTAAAAGAAGTAAAAAGAGGGCAAGAATTATTTAAAAAATCCTCAAACAATCATATTTGTTACCCGGTTTACAGTAACCAAAGTCCCGAACTCGTCCCGGATCTCAACCTGAACGACATGTGTCCTCTTTCCGCGATGAACAAACTCTCCGCGGGCAATGACATATTGTCCTTGAGCCTGTCTCATATGATTCCCATTCACTTCTATCCCGAAAACATGAAAACGCAACTCCTCGGGCATAGACATTGAACTCAATGCACCCGCCACAGTTTCTGCCAAAGCCATATTAGCTCCTCCATGCAGGGCACCATCAGGACGGCAAGTCCGGCGATCGATCGGCATGCGTACCTCCAGCCACCCTTCTCCGGCAGCTGTATATTCCATCCCCAGATGATCCACCAAAGTATTCCGGCAAGCTTCTGCCAGTTGACTCAAATATTCTTCCATTTCTATTTTACCATTTTATTCGTAATCTTTCTTTCGTTTCGGATTCATCGGAAACCACCCTTTTTTCACTCTTCCTTTCTGTTCAAAAATTTCGAGTATGGTCCAGAAGGAAGAAAAAGCAAATACTCCCAATAAAGAGGAACCCAATACATTATGTACCAACAACGCTGCAATAATACCTATGATCCCCAACAATAAAAATATCCACCAGCAACGGGTACCAAAATAATACTCCGATTTTATAACAACCGGATGGAAAATACCGATGATGAGAAAAGTACAAATACCTATAATTAAGCCCGTTAAATTGTAAGAATCTATAAATTCCATATGATTTTATTATTTCTTCAAAAATAGGCTTTTCCTTCCAAACTACACAACAATATTAACAAACAATCTCCCTTGTTTTTCTTATATCATCAAAAATCCTGTCAATTTTATGGCAGACAAGTTGCCAGCCGGATTATTCTGATTGACCGTGGCATAGTAGTAGCCAATGGAACCCTGATGGAAGTTGAGGCCGCAGAAGGAACCTCCTCCCCGGAAACATTAATTTACCAAATTAACCCAACCACATTCATCTGACAACCACTTTGTCTGATGGTAATTTGCCATTATTTACTCAGCAATATTCCGGGAAGAATCATTGCCGTCATACCCTTTTGCTGGTTACTCATTCACTTTATTGTACGACAGATTAATTTACTTTCAATAACAAAAATAGAGTCACATTATTGATCCGGTCTATCGGAATTCAGCAAATAATTCTTACTTTTGTAATATATGTACCTATAGTAATTAGATAATATGACACCATTAAAAGAAGGCGATAAAGCCCCGTTTTTCAAAGGCCTCAATCAGGAAGGTAAAGAAATTTCCCTGGATGATTACAAAGGTAAAAGATTGATTCTCTACTTTTATCCGAAAGATAACACCTCCGGTTGTACGGCAGAAGCTTGTAGTTTAAACGAGGGATACAGTGAATTGACCCGGCAAGGCTACGAAGTAGTAGGCATCAGCCCGGACTCAGTCAGTTCGCACCAGAAATTTATTGCGAAATATAATCTTTCGTTCAATCTGATTGCAGACACAGAAAAACAGATTCTGGAAACCTATGGAGTGTGGGCTGAAAAATCAATGTACGGTCGTAAATACATGGGGGTAGTACGGACTACTTTTATCATAAATGCATCGGGAATTATCGAAAGGGTCATCACCAAAGTCGATACCAAAAATTCGGCAGCTCAAATACTGAATCCCGCTTCATAAATAAGCAACCGGAAAAATCTGTGTGTGTAACAACAATTAATATTAAATAATTTATATGGCAGCAAAAGAAACCAATCTGGAAAAACTAAAAGCACTCCAACTGACTCTGGACAAGATTGAAAAGAACTTCGGCAAAGGAAGCATCATGAAACTTGGCGACAATCAGGTGGAAAACATTCCGGTGATTCCTTCAGGTTCCATCGCACTGGACAAAGCGCTGGGCGTAGGAGGTTATCCGAAAGGACGCGTTATTGAAATCTACGGACCGGAATCTTCCGGAAAGACAACTCTGGCTATCCACGCAATAGCAGAAGCACAAAAACAGGGCGGAATAGCAGCAATCATCGATGCAGAACATGCTTTTGACCGCACTTATGCAGAAAAACTGGGAGTAGATATTGCAAATCTGTTTATCTCACAACCGGACAATGGAGAGCAAGCCCTCGAAATTGCCGATCAACTGATCCGTTCAGCAGCCATTGACATTATTGTCATTGACTCTGTTGCAGCCCTGACCCCTAAAGCAGAAATTGAAGGGAATATGGGGGACAGTGTTATGGGCTTACAAGCCCGTTTGATGTCACAGGCATTACGGAAACTGACCAGTACCATCAGCAAAACCAACACCTGTTGTATTTTTATCAATCAGTTGAGAGATAAAATCGGAGTAATGTTTGGAAATCCTGAAACGACAACCGGTGGTAATGCTTTGAAATTTTATGCTTCAGTACGTCTGGATATCCGTAAAATCGGTCCTATCAAGGATGGGGAAGAAATTATGGGTAACCACACCCGCGTGAAAGTGGTAAAAAACAAAGTTGCACCTCCATTCCGGAAAGCAGAGTTTGACATTATGTACGGAGAAGGAATCTCAATTTCCGGCGAAATTGTCGATCTGGGTGTGGAATACAATGTAATCAAGAAAAGCGGCAGCTGGTTCTCCTACGGAGAAAATAAACTGGGTCAGGGACGCGAAACTGTAAAACAACTGATCATGGATAATCCGGAACTGGCGGAAGAACTGAGGCAAAAAATTGTAGCAGCTTTGAATGGAACAACAGGAGAAACCGAAAAATCGGACAGCTCCAAGGAAACCGACAGTGAGTCAACTGAAAGCTAATAAATCATAGAATTTGAACATATAACGTTCCTAACCGGAACGTTATATGTTTAAATACATCATTATTTACAACCATGAAAAAATTCATTCTTCCATCTCTCATCCTTTTGTCTTGTATGGCATGTGATAATAAAAACGGGGAGTCCCGGAATATACCGGGATACACACCTCCTGCAATCAAACTATCTTCAGATGTGATGACTCCCGAAGTCCTCTGGTCTTTCGGCAGAATCGGAAACGTCAGCGTTGCTCCCGACGGAACCAAAGCTGTCTATGACGTTACTTATTTCAACAAAGAAGAAGATCGTAGTTACACCGATCTGTACCTGATAAATTTCTCGGATGGTAAATCCATACGCCTGACTAATACGAATATCAACGAATCAGACGCCAGCTGGACACCAGATGGTAAATTCATAACTTATATGGCCAACGGACAATTGTGGGAAATGGATCCGGAAGGTAAACAAAACCGGCAGATCACCGATATAGCAGGAGGCATCAATGGCTACGTCTATGCACCGGATATGTCTAAGATCGTATTTCTAAAAGATGTGAAGCTTGAACCAACTGTGCAGGACATGTATCCGGATCTTCCCAAAGCAAAAGCCCGTATCATAAACGACCAATTTTACCGTCACTGGAACGATTGGGTGGATGCTTATACCCACTTGTTCATTGCCAATTACACCCCTGCACAAAAAATTACCGATGGAAAGGATATCATGGAGGGTGAACGCTGGGAATCACCGGTTCGTCCCTGGGGAGGAATTGAACAATTAGCCTGGACCAAAGACGGAAAAAAATTGATTTATACCTGCCGGAAAAAAATCGGGATCGACTATGCAGAATCAACGAATACCGATTTATATGCATACAATACTGAAAACGGAGAAAGTGTCAATCTGACTGAAGGTATGATGGGATACGATAAAAATCCGGTTATTTCTCCCGATGGTAAGCTCATGGCCTGGGAAAGTATGGAACGGGAAGGTTATGAGGCTGACAAAATCCGGCTTTTCGTAATGGATTTGACTACAGGTGAAAAACAGGATTTCAGTGAAGGTTTCGATCAAAATGCCGAAGGCCTGAAATGGGGAGACAACAACACCATCTGGTTTATCTCAGACTGGCACGCTACCGATGAAATTTATTCTCTGGATATCCCCAGTGGTAAAATTACCAAACACACCGATGGTGTCCACAACTATACTTCGGTAATTCCCGTGGGTGACATGCTGATTGCCACAAAAGTATCTATGAGCAAACCGGCCGAAATTTACAAAGTGGATCCCAAAACAGGAAAAGATGAGGAGCTGTCGTTTGTCAATAAGCCTTTATTAGACCAATTGACCATGGGTAAAGTCGAAAAACGCTGGATAAAAACCACAGATAACAAAGATATGTTAGTATGGATGATTTATCCTCCTCATTTCGATGCCACAAAGAAATATCCGGCAATATTATACTGTGAAGGAGGTCCCCAGAGCACTGTCAGTCAATTCTGGAGTTATCGCTGGAATTTCCAGCAGATGGCTGCCAACGGCTATATCATCGTAGCACCCAATCGCCGAGGATTACCCGGATTCGGCCAGGAATGGCTGGAACAAATCAGCGGAGATTATTCCGGACAAAACATCAAGGACTATCTCTCAGCCATTGATGAAGCCAAAAAAGAACCTTATATTGATGAGAACCGTTTAGGTTGTGTCGGAGCCTCATATGGTGGTTACTCCGTGTACTATCTTGCCGGCCATCACGACCAACGTTTCAAAGCTTTTATCGCACATTGCGGTATCTTTGACTTGAAGATGCAATACAACACCACCGAAGAGATGTGGTTTGCCAACTGGGACATGGGCGGAGCACCCTGGGAAAAAGATAACAAAATTGCCCAACGTACCTTTGCAAATTCCCCTGATCTGTTTGTCGGCAACTGGGATACTCCTATTCTGGTTATCCACGGACAGAAGGACTTCCGTATCGATGTTTCACAGGGAATGGCTGCTTTCAATGCCGCCCGCATGCGGGGCATTCCGGCACAATACCTCTACTTCCCGAATGAATGCCACTGGGTTACCGGATGTCAGGACGGAATTCTTTGGCAACGTACCTTCAAAGCCTGGTTGGATAAATGGCTGAAATAATAAAAATCAAAGTGCTAATATCAAAATAATGACATTCACAATGAAAAAAACAACACTCTGTCTGGCTGTCATACTTGCCCTAGGTGCATGTAAAGAAGCCAAAAAAGAAACAAAACCTTCTCCTTATCAGCAATTGGCTGACCAGTATGCAGAGTATACACTGACTACTGATATAAGTAAGCTAACTGAAAATGAAAAGAAAATGATCCCATTGCTGATCCAAGCTGCCGATTGTATGGAAAATATTTTCTGGCAGCAGGCATATGGTGACAAAGAAAAACTATTCCAGGGACTGACTGACACAGCACTGATGAAATACCTTTCCATCAACTATGGACCTTGGGACCGTCTCAACGACAATAAACCCTTCCTGAACGGTACCGGTTCCAAACCTCTGGGAGCAAATTTCTATCCGCAGGACATGACTAAAGAAGAGTTTGAAGCTTTACAAGATGAAAGGAAAACTGACTGGTACAGCATTTTACGCCGAGATGAAAATAAGGCATTAAAAGTCATTCCCTACCACGAAGCTTATCCCGAACAGATAAAGAAAGCTTCCGGCCTGTTAAAACAAGCAGCAGAACTGGCAGAAGATAAAGGACTGAAAAATTATCTGACTCTTCGTTCCGAAGCACTGTTAAATGACGATTATCTAGCCAGTGATCTTGCCTGGATGGATATGCAGGATAATACTCTGGATATTGTGATAGGACCGATCGAAACTTACGAAGACGCTTTATTTGGTTATAAAGCATCGAATTCGGGACAGGTGCTGGTAAAAGATAAAGACTGGAGTAAAAAACTTTCTTTATACGCCCAGTATTTACCCAAATTACAAGACAATCTCCCGGTACCTGCAGCCTATAAAAAAGAAAAGGCTAATGCCAATCCGGATATGAATGCTTACGATGTTATTTACTATGCCGGAGACTGTAATGCAGGAAGTAAGAATATTGCCATCAACCTCCCTAACGATCCCCGGGTACATGCAGCCAAAGGCAGTCGTAAATTGCAACTCAAAAACTCCATGCAAGCCAAGTTCGACAAAATGGTAACTCCTATTGCCAAGTTAGTGATACATCCGGAACAACAAAAACATGTGCGTTTTGATGCATTCTTTGAAAATACCATGTTTCATGAAGTAGCTCATGGTCTGGGTATAAAATATACCTTACAGGGAAAGCAGGATGTTCGCGGAGCTTTAAAAGATAATTACACTTCTATTGAAGAAGGGAAAGCGGATATTCTGGGCCTATATTGTATTACCAAACTGGCAGAATGGGGCATCATTGAAAACAAAGACTTAATGGATAACTACGTGACTTTCATTGCCGGAATTTTCCGTTCTTCCCGTTTTGGTGCAGCCAGTGCACATGGTAAAGCCAATATGATGCAATTCAACCATCTGATGGAAAGCGGAGCCATCACCCGGGATGAAACCAGCGGATATTATACCGTTGATTTTGAAAAAATGAAAAAAGACATAGAAGTGATCGCTGCCGAATACATTACAATCGAAGGCGACGGCAATTACGACAAAGCCACTTCACTCATCCGGGAAAAAGGTATAGTCACTCCAATTCTGCAAAAAGATCTGGACCGGATTGCAGGAGCCGGAATACCTAAAGATATTTTCTTTAAACAAGGTACGGAAGTCTTAGGCCTGTAAAATTCCAAAAGCCGTCTGAAATTGGATTTCAAGACGGCTTTTTTTCTAATCCAATAATATAACTTTTCCGGCTTTTGTTGTTATTTTTTCAACAGAAAACCATTGCATTATTATTATATCTATACTTTTTTAAACTAATTTTATTATTTTTGGAACCTACAAACTAATTACACGACTAACTTAACACTACTCTGAGGATGAAAAAATTCAGTTTCTTTCTAATGGTATTTTCTACCATAGGACACTTCGCATTAGCACAAGTAGAATTAAATGCCGTAAACAAACCGGTTGAATTACTGAATGAAGCCAATGCTGATATTGAAGCAGGTAATTATCAGGAAGCCGTACAGAAATTAATTGCTGCAGCCCGACTGAATCCGAAAATCCGGGAAATCTACCTGTCTCTGAATACAGCCTGCTCCCATACCAATCAAATCAGTATTCTGAAAGATTATTTACGAAAAGCCAAAACTATTTTTGAAGAAGATGATGAAATTTGTTATTATCTGGGAAATATTTATCAAAACGAAAACAATCTCGCTAAAGCTGTTCAGGAATACTCTCTAGCAATACAATATTCTAAAAAGAACGGAGAAGATTTTGATTTGGTATATGCCTATTATCAGAACCGGGCCAGCTGTTACCTGAAATTGAATGAATACGCCAAATCTATTCCGGATTTCAATTATGCATTAAAGCTAAATGCCGATAATGGCGCCATTTATGCCAACCGGGGAATTGCCTATTTCAAATTAGGAAAACGGACAGAAGCTTGCCGGGATTGGCGTAAAGCACAAAGCCTGGGAATACAAAGTGTTGGTGTTTACCTAAAAAGATATTGCAGATAAAAAAGCCCGGAAAAATCGGGCTTTTTTTAATTTTTCTTTATTGAACCGGCACCGGAAACCCTTACTTCAGGTTGTACATCTCCACTATAGATGAGCTTTGAAGCTCCGCTAACTTTCCCTTTCAGGGTTCTGGAAACGGACAGACTTAACTTAGAAGCTCCAGACACTTCTACCTCCGCATCTTCTATCTGGAATTGCCCTAAATCTCCTTTGGCAGCTCCGGATATTTCCATTTCACCCGTCAATGTTTTTCCTGCAAGTGCCAATGCGGATGCTCCGGAAAGCTCTATCTCTGCATACTTTACCTCAATATTTCCC
>CAJMQA010000131.1 GCA_905215395.1 uncultured bacterium
GTAGGAACTCCTTTACAGCAAATTATTGGAATCCATTCTCATTTTCATCCGGAAGATCAGGCAGCCATGATCGACTTTTTGGGACAGGTCATCCAAGGCAAAGTCTCACATCTGCGCATGGAAAAATAAACTGATCAGACTTTATAGGTTCCCCTAATCATCTTCTGGGTAAGAATACGAAAAGTTCTCTCCATACTAAAAAACATAGCAGAAAAAACTAAAAATCTGCATCCAATTTTGTTCCTTTGTCAAATTAGAATATAATATCCTTGTCTTAAAATAAAAAATATGTTTTTCAGACTATTCATTCTATTTCTATTAATGACAATAGTTGCATCTGCACAAACCTCTTCTCTGAAAAAAGAGATTCAAACCATTATCCACGGCAAAAAAGCAACTATTGGTGTCGGACTCTGTCTGAACGGACAAACAGTACTGACTATTAATAACAAGCATCATTATGCAATGATGAGCACATTCAAATTCCCATTGGCTATCAGTGTCTTAAATTATTTAGACAAACAAAAACTACCATTAACAACGGAGGTGTTTATTCATAAATCCGATTTGTTACCCAACACTTACAGTCCGCTGCGGGATTCCCATCCTAACGGAAATTTCAACATGTCCGTCAAAGATCTGATAAAATACAGTGTCTCTCTAAGTGATAACAATGCCTGCGACATCTTACTCCGCTATTTAGGAGGTCCTCAGACTGTACAGGACTATCTGGATAGTATAGGCATAAAAGACATGCACATCGTTGTAACCGAGGCCAGAATGCATGAAGGAAGCCCGAATGAATACCTGAATTGGTGTACTCCGGAAGCTGCTGTACAATTAACAGACATTTTCCTGCAAGGTACTCTTCTTTCCGAAGAGTATCAGAAATTTTTAGAAACCACATTGATAGAAACTACGACAGGAGCCGACAAACTCAAAGGCCAACTGCCTTCAAACCTAATTGTCGGTCACAAAACCGGCAGTTCTGACCGTTCCTCATCCGGGCTGAAAGCCGGCGATAACGACATGGGTTTTGTCAGACTTCCCAATGGTAAATCTTATTCCATTGCAGTCTTTATTATGGACTCCCTGGAAGATGACAAAACGAATGCCGCGATCATTGCCCGGATTTCCAGAGCTGTTTTTAATCACTTGGTTAAGCAATAAAGATCATGAAAGAGAACAAATATGATAACAATGTTAAAAATAATAATATATGACCAAGATTGACATTAATTCTCAAACCTGTATCAAATGCGGGAAATGCGTACGGATCTGTCCGTCACAAATTCTCATGCAAAATAGCAAAGGAGCTCCCATAGAAGTTGTACAGCCTGAAAACTGTATTCTTTGCGGACATTGTGTCGGAGTCTGTCCGACAAATGCAATTACACACTCAGAATTTCCCGCAGAAAAAATACATCCATTGGATTACAGTAGTTATCCTACCGCCGGACAAATGATGGCATTGTGCAAAGGAAGACGTTCCAATAGGGCATTTTCCTCTCACCCGATACCCGAAGAGAAACTGGGACAAATTCTGGCAGCAGCTCACAGAGCTCCTACAGCCAGTAATTTACAGCAAGTAGATTTCACCTTAGTCACCGACCCGGAAAAGCTCCGGTCAATCAGTGAGTTTACCCTCCGGACATTCCTACGTGCACGTAAAAAACTATCCAACCCCTTTCTTAAGCCCCTGATAAAATTATCTATGCCTGACGCCTTCCGCTATATCCCTGTTTTCGACAGACTGCAACAGGAATATAAAGCAGGAAATGACATGATACTGAGAAAAGCAACTGCAGTGATACTGATTCATACCCCAAAGTCCAATCGTTTCGGGTGTATGGATGCCAATCTGGCTTATCAGAATGGTTCATTAATGGCCGAATGCTTAGGTGTCAGTCAATTCTATACAGGATTTGTATGCTCGGCTGTTCAGCAAGACGGGAAAGGCAAACTGGAAAAATCTTTAGGTATAAACGGTATCATACAAGCCGGGATGGCTCTGGGAATGCCCGAATTCAGATTTATAAACTACATCGATAAAAAAGACATCACTGTCAGGAAAATTTAAAACCTTGCATTCAATATCCCGGTGATACCCTAAAGTAGGGGCACCGGATATTTTTTCCATTTTTGGGTCAAATCCATTCCGGTCATTTGACGTAAACTCCAGACGTCACATACAAAACCCCAAATTATGTTCATAAATTACCACCCCAAGGTCCTTTTATAAGAAATTGCCGGCATAAAAGGAATTAATGTCATGGATTTATATTTCCCGTCTTTTCTGAAAACCATATATGGATTTTGATGATTCGTAAGATTAAAAATCGATATCTGCCATGTTCTTATTCCATTCCGTTTCTTCTTTTCAAAAGAGTAACTAAGGTCTGTCCGAAAATAATTATTTAGTCTAATATTGGGATAATTTGGATTGTACTGAATTTTTCCATCCGGCTCCAAAAACTTCCCATCGACAGGCATTCCCAGAACAGGATAGTTTTCATTGGATAAAACATAGGGCAAACCGGTATGATAATGTACAGCCAAAGAAATATATTGTTTCCTGTTCCCCCGATTTAGCGTAATATACTTTCCGGCAATTTTCAAGTTATGAGGAACATCATAAAGAAACAATACGGTTTGTCCTGATACTTTTCTTTTAGAAGCCGACCAGACATAAGAAGTCGTTTCACTAAAATTTTTCAAACTATACTGAAAAGTAAATTCTACTCCATAAGCATACCCGCCGACTTTATCATAACCTCCTTCATTAGCCAGAAAACCTTCCGAATCATAGATATATAACAAATGATTCATTCGTTTATAATATCCCTCAACCGATATATTCAAATGATTAATCAAAGTTGTCTTCCAACCGACAGAGAACTGGTCAGAAGTCTGAACTCTGTTATTTTTAAAAGGCATCCAATAATTGACCGGCATCCCCATATAGAATTTATTAGCAGAAAATAATGCTTGAGAATTTCTGTCATAAGCAAACCAAATCAGGTTCAAGGGATTAATTTCTCTGTTCACAGACAAGCGGGGTTCAAATATGAAAGCATTTTTCTCATCACTGCGATAAAAGCTGGCTCTTATTCCCACATCCAGATTAAAGCCGGCATAATTAAATTGTTCACTTATAAAAGTAGAAACAGAAGTAAGACTTAAACCGACGACTTTATCTTTCACTGTCACCCCTTTTTTAGTATAACAGATTAACTGGGGTTGAAAATATTGATGAATAAAATGGGTCCCACCAGTCAATTGATTTCGGAATCCCATACGTCTCTGAAAAACAATTTGCAATCCAAGTTCCTGCAATTTTGAACTGATCTGTGAGTTTGCACGATCCGGTGATCTGTAATTCTTATAAAAATTATCTTTATAATTTTTTAGTTGCGAATAATATAATGTACTGTTCATAAAACTTCGGCTTCCCAGAATAGTATGTAACCGAAGAGAAGAGGTAATGTTTCCCCAACCGATTCCACCTCCGCTCTTCGCCAATCTTACGGGCTTTTGTCCAGCAAACAGACGTGCATCCAAGGTCGATACATTAATTTTATCCCGGCTCAAATAAACTGAACCAAACAGAGTATTATGAGAATTCAGTTTGTAATTCAGCTTTCCGGAAAGGTCATAAAAAGTAAAGATAGTTTTGGTCTGGTTTTCCTCACCTATTATCGCATAATAACCATACATAAATAAATCAGGCATAAATCTTCTACCAGCAAAAAAATAAGATCCCCGCCCTTTCCGAAGAGGGCCTTCTGCTGTAAAAGACATAGAAATAGTACTGATATGAAGAGACTGACGGTGTCGGAACAGGTTCCCTTCTTTCATACGAAAAACAGAAACTCCCGATAAACGTCCTCCATATTGAACAGGAACATGACTTTTATATAATTCCTCAGAAGACAAAGCTTCCCCATTAAATACCGATACAAATCCAAAAGCATGGTTCTGGTTATATACCGGAATATTATCCAGCATAACTGAAGTCTGATCAGACGAACCACCCCTGATATTTAAGGCAGAAGAGCCTTCTCTACCGGATGTAACACCGGGCAAAAACTGCAATAACTTAAGAATATCCTGCTCACCTAAAAAAGAAGGTATGGCTTTTAACTGATTTGTATTAACAGCCCAATTTCCAGATTTCAGAGTAGTAAACAAATTATTCTCACCTTTAATACGAGCTTCTTCCAACAAAATATTTTGTTGCTCCAGATAAATATCCATGACCGAATCTCTGGTCAAAAGCAATTGTTTACACAAACGGTGAAAACCTACGCATGAACATTCCAGAGTCATCGTATCCCGAACCAATCCCAAAGAATAATAATCGGCACTATTAGAAACGGTTCCGCTTAATCCATATTTTACCGTTGCCCCCCCAATGACTTCCCCAGAGGCCTTATCCCTAATATATCCACACAGTCTGTATTTTCCGGATTGAGCAGCTAAATTCTTATAAAAGCAACAGATAATACAAAAAAGAAAAATTTTAATTGCTTTCATTCGGAAAAACTTTTTCATTCGAACTATATCCGGCGAATATCCCCAATCCATTTTTCACATTGGAATAAACGGAAACCGATTCATACAACAACGGATTGTCCACACTATTACTATACATGTATTGTTTGTATTCGGAACGAAAATAGGCATCATATTCCGGACTTGGGGTGATTAAAACAACAGTCAAATCCGTCATTTTTGTAATAACAGGTTTCCCGTTATCTTCGGGATAAACAGATTTATCTCCCGGATTACGAATCGAAAATTGGACAGGCAAAGCATTTCTTAACATGCTTTTCTGAATCCGGATAAATCTCTCAAAGAGAATATTACTCTCTCTATCAGCGACATCCATTTCTTCCCATGCACTATTTACCGGATCTAAAAAAGGATTATCAGCATAAAGTTCATCTGATTGGACGAAGGTACTATCCGCATAATTCACCAGACAGACAATCCATACCGCTTTGACATTGCTGTTTACAAAAACATCTGTCATTTTAAAAACAGTATAATTCGTATTATTCCGCAGATAAATAACGTTAAAATCTGCCTTTTCCGGTATAACAGTCTCAGCACATACTTCATTTTGATGAGGAACCGTTACAATCACTCTATATTTATGACCGCCCTGTGCCCGATGTAAAGTTCTGACAACCTCACTTTTGATAGAATCGTGATAGACCAGTACATCATCTTCATAAAGTTTCAAATATCCTTGAGTGACAGCGGAAAATGAAGAAGAATCTCCAAATTTCTGACTCCAGTTAATCCGGATGGCAATACACGAATCAGGACAAAGTAAACTATTGACGACTATTTTTTTTTCACATGAATTCAAAAATACACCATTCGGATTAAAATCATGAACACATCCATACAAGAGAACAATATATAAAACATAAGCGCATCTTTTCATATCCTTATTCTACCGGTTGTGGTAATAAATTTACAGTCAGGGTATCATTATATCTTGTATAATCTTTATTGACTATTTTTCCTAAGGAGGTAAACACTATCTTCACAGGACGATCTATTTTTTCCGGAAAAACCGGAACCACAAGCTCAGATACCACAGAATCAACAGGAAACTTAAAAAAAAGCTCAAGTAGTTCCTTAGGTAACTGGTATTGAATGCCATTTTCAGCTGTTGTTAAACCAGGGACTACCCGTATAAAATATTTATCGATATCTCTGGAAACCTTTTCCAGCCTGCCCTGAATGCAAAAAGATTTGGTATCCGGTTTTACCGCTATATTCAACACTTTATCAGGAAAATAAAAAGTATCCTCTTCATAATCTTTATAAGTATTGTTCTTATCACAAGAACAGATTACCCATACTAAACTAAATAAAACAATTGCCTTCATCATAATCATTCATTTTTAAAATGTGTGTATCTTTTGATACACACATATAACAAATTACATATTAATTTTCAATATACCTGAAGTATCTCCGGTTCCTCTGGATTTTATACGTAATTGGGCAACCCCTTTTTGTAAGACTGTGCCCGATGAAATATCATAGAGAGTATTTCCAAAAAATACTTCAGCCCCAGAATCCATTTCTTTCGATTCCAGATAATCAGGAGCTTTAGCTATCAGATCAGTCAGAAACTGATCATGGCTGATCCAAGTATTCGGGTCATGTGAAATATAGGCTGTAAAATATTTCGTTCTGTACTTGTTCCATCCAAACATACTTTTTTTATGTGCACTATATCTAATGCACACCATCCTCAAATCACGGACTGCTCCTGCCCACATTTTACGCTTTCCCTCTTTTATATATAAATAATTTTCTTTCTCTTCAACACCACGCGTCTGAGGCGAATGAATAGATTTATAATAACTTGTTTCTTCCAGTGATTTCAACTCATTAAAATTCCATACAGAATCTCCAACCATTACATTGCCTTTAACGTCGCATACCATCCAAAATCCGACTCTATCCGAAGGTATATAAGGACTTAAATCTTCATCCTCTTTATTCTCATTAAAGAGAAAATAAGGTGAATATTTACTTCTAAATTTCTTATATTCTTTCGAAAATGTAGCGTAATCTGTTAATTTCTGTAATTTCTCCAACTCATCCAGTGCTTGATTATAAACCATCTTTTGCGATGTAAAATTTAGAGAATAAGCCCAATTCTTTTGTTGTTCTTCATCACTTTTTACTAATCTGATAACAGTTTCTTCCAATTCGTTCAAATCCTTAAAACGAAGCATAGACGACATCTTGGAGATCGGAGCAATCGGAGTTGGAATCTCAGGTACAGTTTTCTCCAGATCTTCATTTGAACACGATAAAAGGCAGAAACAACAGACCGCTGCAACAAATAAACATTTAATTTTCATACTTACAACTTTTAATGTTATTATTTAAAATTTTCACAAAAGCTATAAAATTGATTTTTACAATTTATAATCTCTGGTAGTTCCATTATAAAGATATGGACAGGCAAAGAAACTCCTGATAGGAAAAGGCATTTTTCTTATTGTAAATCAAAATCATAGTACACTAAATATCAATATATTAAAAGAATGATTTTTAAGAAAAAACGAGAAAAGATAAAAAAACGATTGGAAAAGAAATTTCAGGAGCTATTTAAAGGTCGGAATGGAGAGTTATTTTTCTTTTTCTAAAGTTATCAAAATATAATCTAATATATCAGCGCGTTCGTCCAATTCTTCTTTTTTACGAATCGTAGTTTTCCACTTTTGAATAGAATAGACCGACACATGAAAGATATAAGCGATTTCATCCGATTTAAAACCAGCTTTTAACAAACAACAAAGTTGTATCTCTTTTTCAGTAAATTCAGGAAAATATCTGACAAGATTTTCCTGAAAATGATCATAGAGAAAATTTATTGTAAAATAAATCTCAGACCAGTCCAGATTCTCAGTTTTCCCATCAATAAACTCGTGGTACATCTCTAAAAAAGACTTATGTTTATCAATCGGCTGGAGGGATATAAGGGTCAGTTTTTTAGTAATTTCTAATTTCTCTAATAGCAATTTTCGGACTTCGTCCTGACAAGCATCCTGTTCTTTTGCCAATCTTTGCAATGTTTCTATTAAACAACAAGCTTCAGCATATTCTAGCTGTCTTTTCCGCATTATATTTCTGACATAGAGAACTCCGGTCACAATCATCAAAAAAAGAAAACTCACACCTATCCATAAAATAATTTTTTCACGAATCAGTCTTGAGTTTTTGCGCGATAATTTTCTTTGTTCATAACGGGCTATCACATGATCTATTCTTTTTTCAGCAAACTGTAATTGCAAAGAATCAATATACGCCGAATAAAGCATATAAGATTGTAAAGCCTGTTGAAAATCATTCTGACCGACTTCTAATTGATAGGCAATTCTATAATACTCACGTTTCAATTCAAAATCATCTGATAATTTCACAGGAACTTTATGCAGATAACAAAGTACAGAATCCTCATTCAAAGACAAATATGTATCAGCCAATGCTAAATAACACTTATTACGTAAATCATCATCAGAAGTATGATTTAATGCTCTCTTGATATATACCAACGCATTGCTTCGATCAGAAATCTGCTTATATGAATTACCTATATTTAATAAGAGCCGAACAGTCTCTCTGGAATCATTTTCATTTATAAATTCGCACTCCACTTTCTTATAGTACTTCATTGCAGCAGAATAGTCTCCCAGATTCAGATAACAATTTCCTATAAGATAAGCTACAGCCCCTTTTTCTTCCAAAATACTATGGTAACTTAAAGCCTGCTGATAATATGCTATAGCAGATTGCTTATCCTGTTGCGCCAGATATAATTCTGCCATAGTACAATATACGTTTATTAACAAATTACTGTCATTTCTATTTTGAGCAACTTCACGAGCTTTAGATAAATAGATTCCAGTCTCCTCAAAATCAGATTTCTGTTGCTTACTCTTTGCATTAAAAAAATTTGTCCAGGAAGCTCTATACCAATCCCCCTCACTCTCGAAAGCCTTAGAGAGCTTATCCAATCCCTGAACAACAGATATATCCCTTTTCAATTCATATTTTGCATATATATTAATGAATTTAAGCTTACGTTTATATTTGGGGCTCAGATATGGAAAAAATCTCACAGAATCGAGTATTGAAAGAGCCTTTTGAGGATCAGATTTCATCATTTCCTCAGCCTCTCCTATTAGTTCCATTTCTTTAAATTGAGTACAGGCAGAACTAAGTATAATTAAGAGTAAACTTAATATTTTAAAAATACATCGCAACATAAAAACATAATAACAAATATATTTACAAATATGCAAATAATTCAGAGCATATGTTTTCTGTTTTTTTTAATTAATCTTAAATGATTGTTAAAAACTGATTTATTTAACGGTATTGAAGATAATATCCCTCGCAACAACAAGTTATATCCGGTGATTTTAAGAGTACACAAAAATCAGGAAAACGAAGTTCAAACACTTTACCACTTTAACAGACACGACGATTACAACACTATCAGGAATAACGAGTAAGAGTAATAAAAGTGGATAAGAGTAAAGAAGAGTCATGGCGAGGGTGGGCTGTAATATAAAAAAGCCCCGTGATTTCTCACAGGGCTTTCTGAATTCGGCGCCAACCTACT
>CAJMQA010000132.1 GCA_905215395.1 uncultured bacterium
GGTCTGCGAATAGACCTCTGCCCGTTTTACTTCATCTGACACATTATTATTTGCACATTTCCGGGACTCCGTCATATCATCAACCATTGTGCGGATTTCTTTAATATGATAAGATATCTCTTTAATAGCTTTCAATTGTATTTCCCCGATTTCGGCATACACATCCGGCAATATATCTTTCAGCCCCTGCACATTATTAATCAAGGTATTCTGGTAAGTAATTGCAGTCGGAATAATATGATTCAAAGCCAAATCCCCCAAAACCCGGGACTCGATTTGTAATTTTTTCAGGTATATTTCATTTTTTATTTCATAACGGGCATAGAGTTCACGTTCC
Organism: uncultured bacterium; assembly: GCA_905215395.1. Lineage (GTDB taxonomy): Bacteria > Bacteroidota > Bacteroidia > Bacteroidales > Marinifilaceae > Odoribacter. The sequence continues at coordinate 338 of CAJMQA010000132.1, forward strand.
GAAAAAATCCCGTTATCTATAAACAATCTCTTTGCTTTAGGAGTCAGATAACCCCTCAAGGCGCTGATACAATCAGAATGAACAGATAATCCTCTGCGTTCAGCCTCTTCCCTCCACTCCTTGCTATACCCGTTCCCTTCAAAACGGATCTTCTTACAGGCTATAATATATTTCCGCAATATCTGGAAAATAGCTTCATCCTTTTTCACTCCCCTATCAATGAGTACATCTGTCTCTTTTTTAAAAGCAATCAACTGTTCTGCAACAGCCGAATTTAAGACAATCATGGCCGCACCACAATTGGCAGAAGCCCCCACAGCCCTGAATTCAAAACGATTGCCTGTAAAAGCAAAAGGAGAGGTCCGGTTACGGTCGGTATTATCCCGCATTATTTCAGGTATTTTACCCACATTCAACTTTAGCTCTGTCTTTTCGTCCGGGCTCATCTTTTTACTACTTACCTTTTCCTCTATTTCATCCAGAATAGAATCCAGTTGTTGTCCCAGAAAAACAGACATAATCACAGGTGGTGCCTCATCTCCGCCCAAACGGTGTTCATTCCCCAAAGATACAATACACGCTTTAAACAAAGACTCATGCTCCAGGACAGCCTTGGTAGTTACCACCAAAAAAACTAAAAACTGCATATTCGATTTCGGATTCTTTCCGGGAGATAACAGGTTCACACCGGTATCCGTCAACAACGACCAATTATTATGCTTGCCGGAACCGTTGATACCCTTAAACGGTTTTTCGTGCAACAACACCCGGAATTTATGATGACGAGCCACACGTTTCATTGTAGACATCAATAATTGATTGTGGTCGACAGCCAGATTTGCCTCCTCGAATATCGGAGCCAGTTCAAACTGATTCGGAGCACATTCATTGTGACGGGTTTTCGCAGGAATACCCAGCCGGTGACATTCATATTCCAATTCATCCATAAAGGCATTCACCCTCTCCGGAATAGCCCCGAAATAGTGATCTTCCAGCTGCTGATCCTTTGCTGCCGAATGCCCCATCAGAGTCCTTCCACACAATTTCAAATCAGGACGGGCATTGTACAATGCCTCATCCACTAAAAAATACTCTTGTTCCCACCCTAATGTAGCAATCACTTTCTGTACATCTTTGTCAAAATACTGACACACTTCAACAGCGGCCTTATCCACCATTGCCAATGCTTTCAACATAGGAGTCTTATAATCCAGAGCCTCACCGGTATAGGCAACAAATACGGTCGGAATACAAAGAGTATTGTTATTTATAAAAGCAGGAGAACCCGGATCCCAGGCTGTATATCCACGGGCTTCGAATGTATTCCGTATACCTCCGTTAGGAAAGCTGGAAGCATCCGGTTCCTGTTGCACCAACATCCGGCCATCAAAGGCTTCTATAATATTCCCGTTATTTTGCAATTCAATAAATCCATCATGCTTTTCCGCAGTCGAACCATTCAACGGATGAAACCAATGGGTGTAATGGGTTGCCCCTTTTTCCACCGCCCAGGCCTTCATGGCCGCAGCCACCTGATCTGCCAATCCCGGACCAATCACCCCACCTTCAGACATCACTCTTTCCAACTTCCGGAAAGCCTCTATCGAAAGATATTGACGCATTTTTTCTATTGTCAAAACATCGCAACCAAAAACCCGGGACACCCGATAATGTTCTGACATGAATTTCGGTTCCCGGGTTCCCAGTTCTTTTAATGCGGAAAATCTGATTTTTGCCATAAAAATAAATAATTGAAATATTAAAAATTAGAACCCCCTCCTTCTTTTACAATGCAAATATATAAAAAATGCATATTTTTTTGAATATACCCCCATTTTTATATATTAATATTTGAAAAAACTACTATTTTTACATCAACACCCCCAAAAAGACATCACAGCATTCCTCATAATATTCAGTTCCGGAATACTCGCTACGAAATATCAAAATTGCTATCTTTGTAAAGAATTATACAAAGGCTATGAAAAAGATCGCAGCAATACACGATTTATCCGGATACGGCAGAGCTTCTCTGACAGTTGCTATCCCTATACTTTCCTACATGGGCTACCAGGTTTGTCCTCTACCGACAGCTATCCTCTCTGCCCATAGTGAATACAAAAACTTCCGGAGCTTTGACCTGACTAACCAGATGCAAGGGATTATCGAACACTGGAAAGAACTTAACCTGCATTTCGACGCTCTGTATTCCGGCTATCTGGCTTCCGAACGTCAGATACACATTGTCTCAGATTTTTTTGACTATTTCGGCAAAACGGATAATTTCATATTGGTAGATCCGGTATTAGGAGATCATGGACAACTTTATCCCGGCATGAACTTTTCAATGGTAGAAGCAATGCGTAAACTATGCAGTAAAGCCAAAGTTATCACCCCCAATCTAACAGAGGCCGCTTTTTTATTAAACCGGCAACCGGGACAGGCCAAAAGCTGCGAAGATGCAGTCTGTTGGTGCCGGGCACTCAGCGAACTGGGACCGGATTATGTCATCATAACCTCAGCTCCTTCCGGCAATGAAAGAAAAATTGCGACTATTGCCCACAATAAAAAGGATGGCCGCACCTGGCGTGTTAGCAGTGACTATATCTCTGCCACCTATCCGGGAACCGGAGATGCCTTTGCCAGCGTCATTACCGGCTGCCTTTTGAACGGCGACAGCCTGCCAGAAGCCCTGGACCGGGCCGTACATTTTATCAATATGGGGATCAAAGCCACTTTCGGCTACAACCACAATCCCCTGGATGGGATGAACCAGGAAAAAGTATTACATTACCTGAATGAATCCCTCCCCTATTTTACTTATGAATTGCTTCCTGCACATGAATAAAATACAGGCAATCATTACCGACCTGGACGGAACCATTTTACCCAGAGGAGGAGAAATAAGCCCGGAAACACTTGCTTCTTTTCGGCAAGCCGGTCATAAAGGCTACACCCGGATTATTGCAACAGGACGGAATTTGTATTCTGCCCGCTGTATTCTTCAGCCTGATTTCCCCATCGATTATCTGGTCTTTGCTTCTGGAGCTGGCATCCTACGCTGGAACGACCAGCAATTATTGTTTACCAAACACCTGGAACAACAGGAAACCAGAGATATTGCTACCTATCTGTGGGAATACAATATCAATTTCACCATCCAGAAAGCAATCCCTGATAATCATTATTTTTACTATACTGACATTTATCCGTTACATCCGGATTATATCCGCCGGCTGGAAACCTACAAACCTTTCGGTACGCCCATCAGCTCACCTGGAGACATCCACAATCAGGCCACCCAATTGATTATGATTCTGGATGCAAAGCAGATCCGGTTGCTGGAGCAAATCCGGAAAGACCTTTCTGCCTACTCAATAGTCCGCTCTACTTCTCCTATCGATAATCAGGCTATCTGGCTGGAAATTTTTCCCGCAGGCATCAACAAGGGAACTACCTGCCGGCAACTACTTCACGATCTGAATATTGACAGCAAGGCATGTGCCGGCCTGGGGAATGATTATAATGACGTGGATTTTCTGGACATTTGCAGCCAATCCTATCTGGTCGCCAATGCTCCGTCACGACTGAAGCCACACTATAAATCCGTTGCCTCAGACAGAAACAACGGATTTTCAGAGTTTATCGGTAAAATATGAGTCTTACAATACCTGCCCTTCACGCAACAAGCGTTCCATATCTTGTTGTAATATCCGTGCTTCTTCTCCAGCGCGGACTGCAAAATTTTCCGTCCGGTCAGCAAAAATAATTCCGCGGGAAGAGTTGACAATCAATCCGCAATGCGAATTCATACCATATTTAGCAACTTCTTCCAGACTTCCGCCCTGAGCACCTACACCAGGAACCAACAGAAAATGGTCAGGCACAATCTTACGGATACCTCCAAGCATCTCAGCTTTTGTCGCACCGACAACATACATCATGTTCCGGGCATCTCCCCAATCCTGTGATTTTTTCAGTACTTTTTCATACAACTTTACTCCGTCATTCTCAAAAAACTGAAAATCGAAAGCACCCTTATTAGAAGTCAATGCCAATAATATCACCCATTTCTCCTCATATTTCAGGAATGGGGTGACTGAATCCTCTCCCATATAAGGAGCCACTGTAATAGCATCAAAATCCAGGGTCTCCAGAAAAGCCTTGGCATACATCTCTGAAGTATTCCCGATATCTCCCCGTTTTGCATCTGCAATGGTAAAGATCTCCGGATAATGCGTTTTAATGTACCTGATGGTTTTTTCCAAACTGACCCAACCTTCCATCCCCCGGCTTTCATAAAAGGCAATATTGGGTTTATAAGCAATAGTCACCTCTGCCGTAGCATCAATAATAGCTTTATTAAATTCAAACACCGGATCTTCCGCAGTTAGCAAGTGTTGCGGTATTTTCGCCATATCAGAATCCAGTCCAACACACAGAAAGGACCGTTTTTTCTTTACCTGTTCAAAAAGTTCTGTATAATTCATAATTATATATTTTTCATTTTCACTCTCATCCCAAAGACTACAAGCCACTCGCTTTCAAACGTTCTGTATTCTCTTCTATCTGCAATTTCTCAATAATTTCGTCCAATTCCCCATCCATGACCGCCTGAAGATTATACAGGGTGAAATTTATACGATGATCAGTCACCCGTCCCTGAGGGAAATTATAAGTCCGGATTTTGGCTGAACGGTCACCCGTACTCACCATTGTTTTCCTCCGGGCAGAAATATCATCTACATATTTCTGATGTTCCTTATCATAAATAAAAGTACGCAAACGAGCCAAAGCACGTTCCTTATTCTTTGGCTGATCACGCGTTTCTGTACATTCAATCAGGATCTCTTCAGTTACACCAGTATTCGGATTCTTCCACATATAGCGCAAACGTACCCCCGATTCCACCTTATTCACATTCTGCCCGCCAGCACCGCCGGAACGGAAAGTATCCCATTTGATCTCTCCCTCATTGATCTGCACATCAAATTCTTCAGCTTCAGGCAGTACAGCCACAGTTGCCGCAGAAGTATGTACCCGTCCCTGGGTTTCAGTATCCGGGACACGCTGCACCCGATGTACCCCGGATTCATATTTCAATATACCATATACATTATTTCCGGAAACACTGGCCACAATCTCCTTGTATCCTCCTGCCGTACCTTCATTAAAACTCGAAACTTCGAGTTTCCATCCTTTTTTCTCACAAAATTTGGTATACATGCGAAACAAATCACCCGCAAACAGGCAGGCTTCATCCCCTCCGGTTCCCCCACGAATCTCGAGGATGGCATTTTTACTGTCTTCAGGATCTGCCGGGATCAACAACATTTTTATCTCCTGTTCCATCTGAGGAAGTTGTGCTGTCAGATTATCTGCTTCCCACTCAGCCATTTCACGCAACTCCTTGTCATCCTCCGTAGCCAGAATTTCCCTGGCTTCTTCCAAAGACTTCAATGCCGATTTATATTTATCTCCATGGGCTGTAATCTCCTCCAGTTCTTTGTATTCCTTTGTCAGCCGTACATAACGGTTCATATCCTGAATCACCTCAGGATCAGTAATCAACTGTCCGATCTCTTTGAAACGGATATAAAAGGTCTCTAACTTCTCTAATAAAGAATTATCCATCTGTCATTATTTATGATGCGGCACAAAAGTAAGAAATTGTTTATAAATATGCTCAACAGTCTCCTGTAAAGTATAAAAATGAAAGTCGGTATAAAGAGTCAATATCCTGGCATTTGAATAATAAGAACATTGATGCGAAGTACGGGCAGTCTCCCTTGTAAAAGCCGGTTTATTTCCGGTCAGCTTCCCGGTAAATGCCGACAAACGCCAGATTATTCCACTCATCCAAGGCGACAGATACAAAAAAGGAGACCATTTCCCGGCAACGCGTGCCACCGTATCAAACAACTCCTGATAAGAATAATTTCCTCCGTTCAATACAAAACGTTTTCCTTTTACCTCTCTGTCCTCTGACAATCGGATCATCAGCTCACATACATCCCTGACGTCCACATAGCCAGTGACACCCCTGGTATATACCGGGACACCTTTCACAGCCAGCAAAAATAAACGGGCACTACTCCTCTTCCACATGCCAGCTCCCAGAATGACCGAAGGACACACCATCACAGCATCCAGCCCATCACCTATATATTTCCAGACAATTTTCTCGGCTTCCCCTTTGCTATGAGAGTAAACCGAATGCTCACGTCCTGCAATGACCGGAGTATCTTCATCAATAAAATCCCCGGAAACTTCCGCATCCCCCAAAGCTGCGATCGAACTGACATAACACAGACGCCTCTTATATTCCAGACACAATGCTGCAACATTCTCAGTCCCCTTCAAATTGGTTTTCAGCAAATATCCTTTATCCTCCTCGTTAAATGAAACCATTGCAGCACAATGATATACACAGCCAGCTCTCCGGATATGCCCAGCAAGAGTCTCCGGATGTAGTACATCGCCCACAACCCAGTTTATGCGTTGCCATAATGCATCACCTCCGGGATATTGCCGGAACACATCTAAAGTATCTTCCAGACAACTTTGTTCCCTGCGCAGAGCCAGTACAATATGCCCCGCAACAGCAAGGAAATACAACAGATGACTTCCCAGCAATCCTGTTGCACCTGTCACAAACACCACCATATTTTTTTAAGCCAGTTGAATTTCACAGTTTTAATCATCTGTTCATTCAGGCTAAAATGCACCGGACAAGTATGCGCCACCCTTTCCAGTATTTTCTTTTCTTTTTCAGAAAAATTACAGGCTGGCATATTTACTACAATGTCAATTTCTACAATTCTCCTGGGATCCGTCCCCATCCGTTTTACAATTTCCATTCCGGCTCCGGTCAGGTCCATGCCATGTTGTTCGGCATATATTCCCATAGTCGTCAGAATACACGCTCCCCAAGCTGTTGCACACAAATCGGTCGGGGAAAAAGCTTCTCCCTTGCCACAATTATCGGTCGGGGCATCCGTTATGATTCTGCTCCCGCTTTGCACATGTTCACATTCTACCCGGAGTCCGCCCAGGTATTTGGCTTTCATTGTTGTCATTTCTATTTATTTTTAATCAAATACATGCATAATATCCTCTATATGTCTGATTCGCATATCCGCTCCCGAAATCAGCAACATATCAAAACGGACTTCTGTATCCAGGTTTTTCAGCCTGATATAAGCATCGGCTGCCCTACGGATATTCCTTCGCTTTCTGAAACACAATAGTTCTTCAGGATGTTCTTCCTCCCCCCGCCGGGTCTTCACTTCCACAACTACTAACAACTCACCTTTCCGGCAAATAATATCCAATTCCAGATGTTTCAGATACCAATTCCGTTCCAGAATAACATACCCTTTCCGCATGAGAAAAGCAACAGCTATTTCTTCTCCTGACCTACCCAATTCGTTATGTCGTGCCATTTCATGATATCGTTTTAAGTCAATACACAACATTCCTATCCAAAATTAAATAAAAAAAACAATACCTCCTTCTCTTTCATTTACAAAACACTACATTTTCACTTTTCCGAAAACTGCTTTTGATTTATGAACAATTTTGACTATCTTTGTAAGGTTTTTGGGAAATGTAGTTATGGCGAAAAAAAAGATTCTTTTTATATCTCAAGAGATCATGCCCTATCTGCCTGAATCGGAAATGGCCCATATTGGCCGCTACTTACCTCAGGGTATTCAGGAGAAAGGCAAGGAAATCAGAACATTTATGCCCCGTTATGGTTGCATCAACGAAAGACGGAATCAGCTTCATGAAGTGATCCGTCTCTCGGGAATGAACCTAATTATCAACGATACAGACCACCCGCTCATCATTAAAGTGGCCTCCATTCAATCTGCAAGGATGCAGGTATATTTTATCGACAACGAAGATTACTTTCAACGTAAACATGTCATTGCCGACGATAAGGGAGCTTTCTTTCCGGATAACGACGAACGGGCTATCTTTTTCGCAAGAGGCGTATTCGAGACAGTAAAAAAACTCAGATGGGCTCCGGACCTGATTTACTGTCAGGGCTGGTTTACGGCCTTAGTGCCCTTGTATTTAAAAAAGGAATACAAGGAAGATCCAATGTTTGCACATACGAAAGTAGTATACTCAACCTATAATGATCAATTCGCAGGAGCCTTACATAAGGACTTTGAGAAAAAAATCCTCAGCGAAAATATTACTTCTAAGGATGTAGACATCCTGAGCAATCCAACTCATACAAATGTCAACAAACTGGCTTTCAAATATTCGGATGGAATTATTTTCAATAATCCGAATATAGATCCGGAATTAAAAAGCTTTGCAGCACAAACCGGCAAGCCTGTTACAGAATACACCACTCCGGAAGAGTATATCGATAACTATGCCGTATTTTTTGATAAGATACTGGAAACCTCAGGTAAAAAATAAAAAAGGGGGGGAAGGTTTCTCACCTTTCCCCTTATTCACTTTTCAACACCTTTAGCGGATTTTCTGTTGTTGCTTTTATACGTTGGTAAAGGGTAGTCAGAAGTATTATAGTCAAGGTCAGCAAAATCTCCAAAATTGTTCCTCCCATCAAAATCTGCGAGGCAATCCGCTTTTGCTGCTATTCTAATTGCACGTCTTGCACAAGATATAACTGCCCTTATTACCCTGGAAATGCTTGCCCGGTACAAACTTGACCACCAAAGTATAGAAGCGCTTCACATAAGCTGAATACATCCAATTTTACAGTATAACAAAGTTAATTCCAGGTTTCCTTTTGTTTATCCTTCCATTGCGTCTTCAGTGTTTTCCCTTTCAGACC